>NZ_JBHTML010000001.1:0-117636 GCF_042679445.1 Arthrobacter sp. GCM10027362 | reverse complement strand
CGCCCCGGGCAGCTGGGGCCCGGCGTCGGCCGATCAACTGCTGGCCCGCGACGGACGAACCTGGAGAAGGCCATGATTGTAAACCTGCCGGACACCACCACCTCCAACGTTTCCAAAAAGCTCATGGCCCTGCGCGAGCAGGGCGGCGTGATCGCCCTGAGCCGGGTCCTCACCCTCGTGGTGGTCACCAAGTCCGGGCTCGAGGAAGAAGCCATCGAGGCAGCCAACGAGGCCAGCCGGGAACACCCCTGCCGGATCATCGTCCTGGCCGACGCCGGAGCCGGCGCCCGGGACCGGCTGGATGCCCAGATCCGTGTGGGCGGGGACGCCGGCGCGTCCGAGGTCATCGTGCTGTACGGCCACGGCCAGCTGGCCGCCGAGAGCGAATCCCTGGTCTCGGCGCTGCTGCTGCCGGACGCACCGATTGTGGCCTGGTGGCCCCACGGCATGCCCGATTCCGCCTCGCGGACCTCCATCGGGCGGATCGCCACGCGGCGGATCACCGACTCCGCCAACGAACCGGACCCCCAGCAGGCGCTGGAGAAGCTCTCGAAGGTCTACGCCGCCGGGGATACCGACCTGGCCTGGACCAGGCTCACCAACTGGCGCATCCAGCTGGCCGCGGCCCTGGAGCAGGCGGACTCCTCCCCGGTCACCGCCGTCACCGTCGAAGGCGCCTCCAACTCCCCCAGCACGGTCCTGCTCGCGGCCTGGCTGCACCGGGCCTTGGACGCACCCGTCACCATCGTCACGGGTGCCGCCGGCACCGGCATCCGGGGCGTCCGGCTGTCCCGAGCCTCCGGTGACATCCGGCTGTTCCGGCCGGCACTCACCGTCGCCGAACTGACCCGGCCCGGGCAACCCGCGCAGCGGATTTCCCTGCCGCGCCGCACCCTGCAGGACTGCCTGGCCGAGGAACTGCGCCGCCTCGACCCCGACGAGGTCTTCGGCGAAACGGTTCGTAGCCTTGGTACTTCCAGAGTGGAAAGCCGCGTGACGTTGACCGGCAACACGGAGCCGGGACGTGACCGGGACCGTTTGTCACCGATCGCCGTTGCGCTTTCGGACAACAGTGAACTGATCGGCTTCGAAAGCGGCGGGCGCCTTGTCCGGAGATGAAATTAAGGCCTTTGAAGGCGAAGACAAGGAAGGCTAGCGCTACCTGCTGATGCCGGCACGGTTGCCAAACCCATAGGCCGAAAGCAGCAAGAACCTCAGTTCGGAATCGCGCCATTAGTCTCCAATCAAAACCGGGAAAGAGTGAACATCATGCACATCGGCCTCATTGGACTTGGGAAAATGGGCTTCAACATGCGCCAACGCCTGCGTAACGCGGGCATCGAGGTTACCGGCTACGACCGCAATGCCGAGTTGACGGATGTTGACTCGGTCGAGGCGTTGGTAGCGGCAGTTCCGGCACCGCGGGTTATCTGGGTGATGGTTCCTGCGGGGCAAATCACGGATTCGGTAATCACGGATCTGTCCGGACGGCTCGACGCCGGGGACCTGGTGATCGACGGCGGGAACTCCAAGTTCACCGAGGACCAGAAACATGAGGTACTGCTCGCCAAGAAGAACATCGGATTTGTCGACGTCGGTGTCTCCGGTGGTGTGTGGGGACTGGCCAATGGTTATGGATTGATGGTCGGGGGAGATCCGGGCCGCATCCAGGCAGCCATGCCACTGTTCGATGCCTTGCGTCCCGAGGGTCCGCGGGAAGAAAGCTTCGTCCACGTCGGCGATGTCGGTGCCGGCCACTACGCAAAAATGGTGCACAACGGCGTCGAATACGCCCTCATGCAGGCCTACGCCGAGGGATACGAACTGCTCGAAGCCAAGGACATCATCAAGGATGTCCATGGAACGTTCCGTGCCTGGCAGAAAGGCACGGTCGTCCGTTCGTGGCTGCTGGATCTCATGGTCAAGGCGCTTGAAGAAGATCCAGGCCTAAGCAGGATCGCCGGATACGTCGAGGATTCGGGCGAAGGCCGCTGGACGGTGGAAGAAGCCATAGCCAACGCCGTCCCTGCACCCGCCATTACCGCCGCCCTCTTCGCCCGGTTCGCTTCCCGGCAGGACGACGCGCCTGCCATGAAAATGGTCTCGGCCCTCCGTAACCAATTCGGCGGACATGCTGTCCGCGCGCCCGGCGCTTCGGTTGTGGAACTCCCGTCGTTGGTGGCTTCCTGACGGGTGTCAGGATCGAGAACCTGGTCACCTCGGACACGTTTTCGCTCGACGGCGGCACTTGGGACGTGGACAACAACGTCTGGATCGTGGGCAATGACGATGAACCCGACGCGGATCGGGACCGGCACCACGCCGACGGCGACGAGTTTCCAGGTAGGCGGGGCCACGCTGGGGGGCAATCCACACGAACAGGAAACGCTGGCAAACATTTCGCAGTAACAGGACCAGAGGCAGGCTCAGCTGATAGACAGAGTGCCTAGCAATAGATAGAGTGCCCGGCAAAGGCGCGCCAGGAACCCTGGCGCGCCTTCCGGCGAATCAAACAAGCAGGACGTATGCAGTTAAGGAAGTTGGAGCAATGAAGTTCGGGAAACAGCCCGCCCCCGTCGCGGACATCAACGAGGACGAGCTCTCCGTCCACAAGCCCAAGACCGAGGCGGCCGGGCTCAAGGCCGTCACGGTTGCCTTGGAACGTGCGGTGGCCCAGGCAGGCGTCACCCGCACGGCCCAGTCGCTGCTGCGGCTCAACCAGCGGGGCGGCTTCGACTGCCCCGGCTGCGCGTGGCCGGAATCGGACAAGAAACGTAAGGCGGCCGAGTTCTGCGAAAACGGCGCCAAGGCGGTGGCGGAGGAAAACACCCTGCGGACCGTGGGGGCAGAGTTCTGGGCCAGGCATTCCATCGCCGAGCTTGCCGAAAAGACCGAGTACTGGCTGGGCAACCAGGGCCGGCTCAGCGAACCGGTGGTCATCCGTGAAGGTGAGACCCACTACTCGCCGATTTCCTGGACGGACGCCTTCAACCTGATCGGCGAGCACATCCGGGCGACGACTCCGGACCGCTGCGTCTTCTACACCTCCGGCCGCACCGCCAACGAGACCGCGTTCATGTACCAGCTGTTCGCCCGCGCCCTGGGCACCAACAACCTTCCCGACTGTTCCAACATGTGCCACGAATCCTCGGGCTCGGCGCTGAACCCGACCATCGGCATCGGCAAGGGCACCGTCTCGCTGGACGACATCCACGACGCCGAACTCATCTTCGTCGTCGGACAGAACCCCGGTACAAACCATCCGCGCATGCTCTCCGCCCTGAAGGAATGCAAGGACAAGGGCGGCAAAGTAGTGGCGGTCAATCCGCTCCCCGAAGCCGGCCTCTTCAACTTCAAGGATCCCCAGACCGTCTCCGGTGTGGTCGGGAACGGCACGCCGCTGGCCGACGAATACCTGCAGATCAAGGTGGGCGGCGACCTGGCACTGTTCCAGGCACTCGGCCACCTGCTGCTGGCAGCCGAGGAACAAAACCCAGGCACCGTCCTCGACCTTTCCTTCATCGACGCGCAAACCGACGGGTTCGCGGCCTACCGGCAGGCCCGCACGGAGCTGGACTGGGACGAAACCGAGAAAGCCACCGGCCTGTCCCGGCAACAGATCGAGGACGTTGCCGGGATGCTGATCCGGTCCAAGGCCACGATCTTCTGCTGGGCGCTGGGCGTCACCCAGCAGCCGCACTCCGTGGACACCATCAAGGAAATGGTCAACGTGCTGCTCCTGCAGGGCAACTTCGGCAAGCCCGGGGCCGGCGCCTGCCCGGTCCGGGGCCACTCCAACGTCCAGGGTGACCGGACCATGGGCATCTGGGAGAAGCCGGCCGAGTGGCTGCTGGAGGCCCTCGACGGCGAGTTCGGCATCCGGTCCCCCCGGCACCACGGCTACGACGCGGTGGAGTCCATGCAGGCGTTCGAACGCAACGAGGTGGACGTCTTCGTCTCGATGGGCGGCAACTTCTCGCTGGCCTGTTCGGACACCGAGATGCTGGAGGCGGGCATGCAGCGGATCGGCCTGACCGTGCACATCTCCACCAAGCCCAACCGCTCCCACGTGGTCCACGGGCGGACCTCGCTGATCCTGCCCACCCTGGGCCGCACGGACCGGGACGACAAGCACCCCGGCGGCGCCCAGTTCCTGTCCGTGGAGGACTCCATGTCCGTGGTCCACTCCACGCAGGGCCGGCTGCAACCGGTATCCGAGCATCTGCTGGCCGAGCCGGTGATCGTGGCCCGCATGGCCGAGGCCACTTTTGGGCCGGACCACCCGGTCAACTGGAAGGCCATGGCCGAGGACTACGACGTGATCCGCGACCACATCTCCCGGGTGCTGCCCGGCTTCGAGAACTTCAACGAACGGATCCGGACCAAGAACGGCTTCGTGCTGCCCAACCCGCCCCGGGACACCCGGTCCTTCGCCACCGACATCGGCCGCGGCCGCTTCACCGTCAGCCCGCTGGAATACCTCACCCCGCCGCCCGGCCACCTGGTGCTCCAGACCATCCGCAGCCACGACCAGTACAACACCACCTTCTACGGCCTGGACGACCGCTACCGCGGCATCTCCAACGGCCGCCGGGTGATCCTGGTTCATCCGCAAGATTTGGCAGAGCTCGGCTTCCAGGACCGGGACCTGGTGGACGTGGTGAGCACCTTCCAGGGAAATGACCGCCGAGCCGAAAAGTTCCGCCTGGTGGCCTATCCCACGGCAAAGGGCTGCGCCGCTGCCTACTTCCCGGAAGCCAACGCTTTGGTGCACAAGGAGAACGTGGCCCGCGAATCCAACACCCCCGGCTTCAAGGCCATGTTCGTCCGCTTCGAGCCGCACGCGGGTGAAGCCGTGCTGGCCGTTGAATCGGCTTCCCTTGAGGCTGCCGCTGCCGGCTGAGGCGAACAGCAGAACGGCCCCGCCTCCGAAAGGAGGCGGGGCCGTTCTTGTGCTGCCGATCGGTCGCCGGCGTTCCATTCCCGGATCAACCAGCGGCCCGGCGGCGAGCGCGGCGGCTGCGCGCTGCACGCGGATACGGTTTCCTGTCCAGGAGGAGCATTGCCGTCCCGGAGGCATGGAATTAATGCCGCCGTGCCCGACGGGGGCACAGGCTATCCCGGTGCCGCCGGGCCTTTTTACACCGTCAGCGGAGTCCGTGGCTGTGCGCCAGGGCGATGGCCTCGGTGCGTGAGCCGACGTCGAGCTTCCTGAACAGGTTCCGCACATGGAACTTGACCGTATTTTCGCTGATGCCCAGCTTTAAGGCGATGGTGCGGTTGCTTTGTCCGGCGACAAGGTGCTGGAGCACTTCGAGTTCCCGGTCGGCAAGGTTCCAGGCGAGGACATCCCCCGCCGGGCGCACCGGCCGGTCCAAGGGGAGCATGACGAGGACGTCCACACCCCAGCCTGGCATGACGTCGATCTGCAGGTTTCCGGTGAGCGCCCGGACCCGGCGGTCCAGGCGGCCGATGCTCGGGGCATCGGCCGCAAGCGTACCCGGACCGTTGTCGCGTACGTTGATCAGCAGGTTTTCGCCGTCGCAGTCCCACTGCGTCCGGACTCTGCTGACGTCGGACTGTTCCATCATGGCCAGCACAAGTCCGCGGACAATGGCCCGTGCCGCGTGGGCAACTTCGCCGGGGAGGGCCCTTCCATTCAGCGGCGGTTCGATGAACTCGACCTCAACGCCGCCGAAGCGCGTAAGCGGCCGCAGGTCCTCCCGCAGGCGTTCGAAGGCTTTGGCGACGGGCTCTTCGACCAGGTCCGTCGTGCGGTCGCTGAGGGTGCGGAGCCCGACCAGTGCCTTGGCGGTGAGGTCAGTGACGGTTGAGCGGGCTGCTGCGTCGTCCAGGGAGGATGAGCGCAGGGCTGTCAGGAGGGTCTCCAAGGTCGTCGAGTGCAGATCGGTCAGTTCCGCCGTCACGCGGACGCGCTCGGCCGAGGCCGCCCGCGATTCCAGCAGGTACGACGGCGGCGCATCGGCCACTTTCTCCTGGATCCGGCGGGCAGCAATGCGCCACAGATACGTCACCAGGTCGAGCCCGGCCCTGTGCCCGGAAGCGGCCGGGTGGGGATCCGTGAGGACGAGGAGGGCATGGCTGGGGACGTGTTTCAAAGCGAGTACGGGGCGGGGCCGGCCGGCGAGCTCGGCTTCTCCGGACCAGGGTGTCTCATCCGAAAGGGCAGCGCGAATCATGTCGAGCTCGGCGATGGAGACCCGGGAAGTGATTTCTTCGTCGCCCGCCTTCTTTTGCGGCTGCCCGGTGCAGTCTTCGGTGAAGATGACCAGCGCGCTGCTTCCCATGTAGGGGAGCATGGCATCCCGTAGCCGCTCTGCTATCTGGGTCAGGGGGGCATCGGCCAATGCTGCCACGGTCTGCAAAAGCGGCCACGGCAGGTCCGGAAGGGAGGTGGCGGATTCCTTCAGGGGCTGGTTGGTGGCTGCCCCGCGAATCCGGCTTGGCACTCTATCGCGGAACACCCGCTGAACAGGGCTATGGAGAAGAACTTGGCTTCTGTGCATGGTCTTTATCCGTCTTCCTCTTGAACTTCTCCTTGCTCTGAAGCAGTTCAGATGGGGAGTGAGGTGTCCCAACAGAATTGCGGTTGTACGCATGCAGGTCAATCCGTACCGGCTCCCGTGGAGAAATCCGTGATGACCACGGATGCATGGTGTCAGTGACGCAATTCACACTGGGAAGTGTTGCAGATCCAGGTGCCAAGCCTGCGCCTGGAGCTCTTACGGAAGGGGCCCGCCAAGCCTCGAAACGCAGCGGTTACTGGAAGGAATACTGAGATGACCCGCGAAGAAGCCTACGCAAATTGCCCCGCCGACTCCTATGTGGAGTTCTACTGCGGTGAATGGCTGATTATTCCTTTTGTGCCGGTCACACAGCCGGCGTTTGCCGGTGCGCCCATCCTGGCTGCCAGCCACTGAGAGCCTCAGTGCACAGCAGGGACCGGGTCTCCACGCCACAGCCGGCGGATGGCCTGCCCCGATTTTCCCGACCGGCAGCCCTGCCCGGCCGGGCAGGGCCCGGGCCGTCGGTCGTCATGCTAAAGCCGCAGACGCCGCGCAGGCACGCATTCTCATCGGCGAATCGCTCCGCCTGAGGGAGGCGCCAGATGACCCCTTCGGAAAGGCAGGGTCCGCGGAAATCCTCGCCAGGATCCTGCTTGCCCACCCCGGGCATGCGGAACCACCCGTTTTACATCGGGCGGGAGTGGGCTTGCCCCGGAACGCAGAACTGCATCCTGGCCTCAGGCCGGTTCCTATGACGGCGGGGTGACCGCCATGCTCAGCCGGTCCACACCGTGCATTGCGTCAGCGGCCCGGACCAGAGCCAGGTGAGAAAAGGCTTGGGGGAAGTTGCCAGCCATCCGCTGTTCCTTCAGCGCGAATTCCTCGCTCAGCAGGCCCAGTTCATTGGAGAAGCCTATGAGCGTATCCATAAGGGCCCCGGCAGCGTCCCGGCGGTTGGTGCGGGCGTACTGCTCGACGAGCCAAAAGGAACAGGCAAGGAACGGATGTTCGCCCGGCTCCAGGCCGTCGATACCGGTTTCCGTCCGGTAGCGCAGCAACAGGCCTTCGTCGGTCAGCAACTCGCGCTCCAGCTGCGCCACCGTTGACAACATCCGTTCATCGTCATAGGCGAGAAAACCAACTTGCGGTATCGCGAGCAGCGCGGCGTCCACCTGCCGGCCCCCGTAGGTCTGGGTGAAGGAGTTCAGCTCCGTGTTGAAGCCCCGGTCCAGGATTTCCGCCCGCAACCGGTCCCGCAACTCGGTCCAGTGCGCGGCCGGCCCGGTAAGTCCATGGTCGCGGACCGCCCGGACGCAGCAGTCAAAGGCAGCCCACATCATAACCCTGGAATGCGTAAAGTATTGGGCCTCTCCGCGAATTTCCCACAAGCCAAAGTCCTTGTCCTCAAAATGCTCCTTCACAAATCCCAGCAGGGCCCGCTGAAGAGTCCAGGAGAACGGATCCTCCTTGCCCCCGGCCATGCGCAGGCGTTCCAGCGCCACCATCACCTCGCCCACCACATCTGCCTGATACTGCATGGCGGCAGCGTTGCCGATCCGCACCGGTCGCGCGCCCTGGTAACCGGGAAGATGTTCAAGCACCCGTTCCGGCAGCTCACGTTCGCCGGCCACCCCGTACATGATCTGAATATCTTTCGGGTCCCCGGCAATGGCCCGCAACAGCCAGTTACGCCATTTGAGCGCTTCCGTTCCATAGCCGTGCGTCAGCATTGACTCCAGTGTCAGCGCGGCATCACGAAGCCAACAAAAGCGGTAATCCCAATTGCGTGAGCCGCCGAACGCCTCAGGCAGTGATGTTGTCGGGGCGGCCACAATGCCGCCGGTCTCATAGTGCGTCAGCGCGCGGAGCACGAGCAGGGAGCGCTTGACGGCAGCCCCGTAAATTCCGTCCTGGCGGCAGTGACTGCCCCAGCGGGTCCAGTAATTCGCGGCCTCGGCCAAGGCAGCATCAAAGCTGGGTGGCGGCGGGACTACGCGGTAGGACGGAAACCATGTCAAGGCGAAGTCCTCCTCCTCGCCCGCCGAAACCACGAATTCCCCTTCATACCTGTCGCCGTGGGGCTGGGGCAGATGGCGCCCGTGCATCACCCAGGCGTCAGGTCCGGCCATGGCCAGCAGCGCTTCGCCCCCACCGTGCGAATCACTGCTGCGGGTGCGGCTCATCCACGGTGTCAGCGCCCCGTACTGGGGGCGGATGATCAGCTCCTGACGCACGGCCACCGTCCCGCTGAGTCCGGTGACCCGCCGAAGCAGGGATGACCGGCCAGGAGCGATGGGCATGAAGTCCGTGACGAGGATCTGCCCACCGCCCGAGTCCCGCCAAACCGTTTCGAGGATGAACGTTGACTCGGCATACTTGCGGCTGACGACGGCGGCGTCTGCCTGGGCGGGAGCCAGCAACCACCGGCCGTGGTCCTCCGTGCCGAGCAGCGAGGCAAAGATGGCCGGCGAATCAAAGCGGGGCAGGCAAAGCCAATCAACACTGCCCCGCTGGGAAATGAGGGGTCCGGTGGAGAGGTCTGACAGGAGCGCATAATCCTCGATGGGCGTCCGCATGGGTCTACCTAAGCACATACCTGCTCCGCAGGTCAGTCTACGTGTTTTTCCCGCTTCCAATCCTTGTGATTCACGACGTGGTGAACAGCCCGGTTTCTTCGTCAGCGAACCACGCTTGGCACCTGGTCATGTGAACGGCCCGGGCTCTGAGGCACTCCATCACCCCAAGATGACTCTGCGGCCCATTTGGCGCGGACTGCCCAGTCCCGGGTCATGAGCTCCAAGGTACAAGCAACCCGTTGGATTGCCCGAGGCCACGGAGCCGCCCGGAGGAATCCCGGGCTGGCCTTACTCCTCCGTTGCCTGTGGCCGTAGGCGAAGGAGCATTGCGGGCTGCTGTTTTATGCATGCATGTCAATCCGTACAGATTTCCGTGGAGATATCCGTAATGACCACGGATGCACAGAACCAGTGACGCAAACCACACTGAGAAGTCGGTGACGCAATCCACACTGACAGGGAAATGCTGCAGATCCAGGTGCCGAGCTTGTGCCTGGAACTCCCGTGGAAATTGAAGTACTCGCCGTCATGGGCATTGCTGCGTGACCAGCCCGTCCAGCTGAACGCCTACGCTGCGTGACCAGCCCGTTTAGCTGAACGCCTACTTATCCAGACCCTAACCAGACATGGTCTGAAGCCCTACCAGAAAAGGAACTGAACAGATGATAAGTGCAGGCTTGCTGCTCATCGGCGCAGTGCTCTTTGTTAACGGCATGGCCTTCCTGGGACACGCCGATCCTCGAAACTCAGCGATTATTAACATCTTTGTTGGCCTCTTGACGACGGCCATTCCCTTCTACCTCCTGACGACCGCCAAAGGACCTGATGACTTTCTCGGCGCCAGCCCCGTGTTTCTGTTCGGGCTTACCTACCTCTGGGCAGGGATTACCAACCTCACTCGAAATGACGCAACCGGATTTGGCTGGTACTGCATATGGGTAGCGGCCATCACCGTCGTCTTTGCCGCTGTGGCCCTTTTCCACTTCGGCGATCCCAAACAGGCCATTATCTGGCTCAACTGGGGTGTCCTCTGGGGACTCTTTTGGAGCGTGCTGGCTCGCGGCCGGGCAGATCACGGCCTGGCTGCAGGCGCGGCAGCAATTGTCATGTCCGTGTGGACGTGCACGGTTCCCGCCATCCTCACGATGCTTGGATTGTGGGCCGACCTGCCCGTGTGGCCGGTCATCGTTGCAACGGTGTTGACGCCCTTTGCCGTTCGCGCGCTCTTCAGGTTCTCGTCTTCTTCGTCGTTGGCTCAAGAGCCTCAAGCAACGATGGTCTCGTGACGGTCAACGCCTAAACAGCAGAACCGTGCCGGACCGCACGTGACCGTCCGTGACGGTTTGCCGTCGGGGAGAAGCCTGCCTGCGGGCCGGCTTCTCCCCGACGGCTCCCCCGGGTTGGAGCCCGCGGCGCGGTTTGCCCGCACCGCCGTGGGCTTCCCCAGGTCTTCCCTCATGACGGATGGCCTCCGACCCGGCGGCCCTCCCCTTAGCGGCCAATTACAGGGCAGGCCTGTCACCGGTTGCTGCCGGATGAAACCTCCGGCAGCTTTCCGCTTGCCGGAGGCCCGTTCGTAGAACCTGACGGTGAATCCCGGGTTGCGTGCGGACCTGGATTTTGTGGTCTGGCTGGCCTTTTCCCTGCCGGCCGGATACGGGGAGGGCTCGTAGTAACTCATCCGAGGTGGTTACGGTGGCGCGGTGCCTGCGCAAAGTGGCCGACCGGTTCCGGGGCTGCTCCGGTGCAGATCGTGGACAAGGCCGGCGGGAAATGCCGGTCGTGGAACACCTCGCGTCTGCCCGCACCGATGCCGGCCGGCTGTCCTGGTACGTGCCGGCCGGGACAGACCCAGCCCCGGCCGGGTGTCGCCGGACCATGGTGCGAGGCCCCGTTCCGGCACGGCGGTCGTGCAGTCCGGTGCCTCCCGGCTCCCGGTCAACGTTGCCCGGATGCCGACGCAAGGACGGCCGGACCGTGGACACGGTCACCATGCGCACCCGGGCCGCGGACCCGTCCCGGACCGACCAGCGCGCTGAACCCGCCCGGGACCCGGACAGGAACAGCCGTCAGTGGCGGGCGTATGGCTATACCGCAGGAAACTCGCGCTGCTGGGCCGGCAGATGCTGCACCGGCAGCACAACCGGGCGCTTCGACGAAGCAGGCTACGAACCGCGCCCTGGAGCCGGCAGGGCGGGAGGGGCCGCGTTACCAGCCTCCCGCCCGCCGCCCGGTTTTTCACCGGACCCGGGACGCAATCGGCGTGCACCTGACGATCGTGTCCCCCGCCCTGGCCGTGCCCGATACCTGCAGGAAAAATCAGGCGTCGGCCTGGAAAAACCCGTCCAGCTGCTCAAACCCATGCGCGCGGTCACGGCCAGCATCGGCGGACACGAATTCACCGCGCAGCCGCAAATCCCCGGCGAGGCCACAAAAGTCCTTCAAAAGCTGGAAATGCCCCGGTAACCAACCGCGTGGAACTCAGCAAGTAAGGTCATCGACGTGCGCTGCTCCATGGGCAACCGCAGCCGGGAGCTTCCGATCACACCGACCAGATCGTTGGCATCCAGGCCGATTGCCATCAAGCTCACGTCGCCTCATTGGTCATGAACGAGCGTTCTTCGTCTCCTCCACCGGAAACCCGGTGCCACCCATTCATGTCAACAGCATCCGGCGCCGAGGCGGGGTTGCCGCGAACCCTCGGGAAACTGAGGCGCTTACCTTCCGGGCAGAGGCCGATTCCGGTGACGGCTGCTGAGGTGATGCGATCGAGTCTGTCGGTCGGTTCCTGCGACCAATCACATTCGCCCAACCGGATTCAAACCTGTCGACGCGTGTTCGGTCAGCTCCGGCATAAAGGCGGCGGGCGTTTCGGGGTGGGCGTTCCACCAGGCAGCGCAGGCAGCCCGCCAGGTGTCCAGCTCGCTGCGGTCGCCGCAATAGCGGACAAGGCCGTTCTCGACCGTGGCGCTCGAGCGTCCGCACGTGTAGATTCCGTCGACGGAAGTTATCTGCGGATACGGCTTGTACAGATCGCCCAGGTTGGCCAGGAGGTAGCGCGGCCGCTCGGCTGTCCGGGCGGCCAGAACCGACTCCACGCTATCGACGCCGGTCAGCACCACGGCGGTGTCCATGCCGGCGTTGTTGCCGCCAAGAATGTCCGTGTCCAGACGGTCTCCGACAACAAGCGGAGTCTCCGCCCGCAGGCTCTGCGCCGCGGTCGTAAAGAGGGCGGCCTCGGGCTTACCGGCCACCAGCGGCGTCGCCCCAGTGGCTGTTTGGACAGCTGCCACCAGTGATCCGTTTCCCGGTGCTATCCCCTCGGCGCGGGGAATCGTCATGTCGGTATTGGTGGCTACCCAGAGTGCACCTGCTGCTATCGCGTACGATGCCTGAGCCAAATCCTGCCAGCTCAACGCAGGATCAAACCCCTGGATAACAGCGTCGGGCCGTTGGTCAGCGCTGTCCACGGGGACAAAGCCCAAGGCTTCGATCTCCTGAACCAATGTGCGGCTGCCGGTTACCAGGACCTTGGCCCCCGGCGCCACGTGCCGGGCCAGCAGGGCGGCGCCGGCCCGGGCGGAACCAAACACTTGGTCGGCCCGGGCCGGCGCACCCAGTTCCCGAAGATGGGCCGCAACCTGCTCGGAAGACCGGGACGCGTTGTTGGTGACGTAGCCCAGTTTGACGCCGGCAGCCGGCAACCTGTCGAGAGCCTCAGTCGCTCCTGCTATGGCCCCGGCGCCGGCGTAAACCACCCCGTCCAGGTCGCAAAGCAGGGCGTCGTAGCCATCTATCAACGTCGGTTCAGTCTTCGTCATGGAGCGCCTCATCATTTGCGCCCGCCCGCGAGCAGATGTGACGCCGGGTCGCGCCTCAGTAACCACATGGCAAGGCACCCAAATAGCGGACCCACGGCGAGCATCGAGAATCCGATCCCCCACCCCAAATGACTGACCACGAAGTCCATGGATTGGATCGTGACAAAGGTTACTGCGAAGCCCATGCAGATTTGGGTGGTTAGCATTGTGCCCACTGACTCTGCGGGTGACAGTTCTACGACGCATGCCGAGAACTGAGCAGAATCCGCAATGATCGATATGCCCCAAATCACGGCCACGACGAGTATGAGCAGAGGTGGCCCCCCGAAGAGCCATCCAACCGAAAGTGCGCATGCACCGCTGATTGCCATTGACGAAATGGTGACAACCGTGCGGCCATGTCGGTCGGCTAAACGCCCGCCGGCCAGTGCCCCCAGGGCGCCCGCGGCAATTACAAGGAATGTGGCTGCGGGTGCAAGCCCCGGTTGGTCAACTCCCCGGGCGTCCAAGGACGCCCGAAAGAAGATCCCGATCCACGCCCACATGGCATACAGTTCCCACATATGGCCCAGATATCCCAGGTTTGCCAAGCGGACTGGCCGTTTGACCAAAGCAGCTTTCAGCACGCGTGGGTCGAACTTTTGCGCCCGCGTAAACGCAGGCCCCAGCTTCACAAATCTAACCAGGCACGCCGCCGACAGAGCGGCGGCCGATGAGACTGCATAAACAAGTTTCCAGTTCCAAGCTTCGCCTATGGTGAAGAGATGGGGCAGAGCAGACCCAACTGTAAGTGCCCCAACCAGTAAGCCGACAAGTTTCCCCAAGTCATTGATGGCCCAGCTGGACACCATACGCATGCCCACGGGGTAAATCCCTGCCAAGGCTATTCCAGTAACGAACCTGAGAATCAGCGCTTCGTTTCCCACCGGAGACACCACAAGCAGGGCTGCCGTTGTGACCGCCGCCGCCGCTGCCGACGCTGCAAACAAATTCCTGGGGTCAAATCTGTCGGCCAAATTAAGAAAGGCGCTGAGCAGAGCGCCAACAACGAATCCGACCTGCAGCGCACTGGTCATCGCAGCCATCCGTGCACCGGAAATGGGTTCGAGGATCGCGATGCTCGGCAACGCCGCAGTCGAGGCGAACCAGACTGACAAGGTCAGGACCTGGCAAAGCAGGATCAGGCCAATTGATATTGATCTGGTCCGCTCTCGTGTAATCGGCGGTGATCCCTGTTTGAGTGTCATTTGGATCCTTAGTTATGTGACGGGAGACTTGCGCCTGGCGTTTTCAGATTCCGTGCGGGCGCTGAAACTGTTCGTCCATGAACTCGTGTCAGTGCGGTAGCTGCCGCATGCCGTTCCGGCGCATTGTTGTCTGCGGCCGGCTCTAATTCACGGACATCGAAGGCGGCGGCATGCATGGACCATCATTGGATATGCAACCGTCCCTTTTAAGGGGAGGATTTAGGCGGCCACCGGCTCATCGCCAGCCAGGGCGGATCCGGGTTTCGGATTACCTATCAGCACGCCAGCCCTGGTTATCGGCCTCTCCCCCTCGGGCGTCTCACCGGCCTGTACTGTCTGTAGCGGGTTCGACGGCCTTGAAGCGACGGCTTCCACGATCGGATCGAGCCATTCAACGCGGCCATCGAAGCGCGCGATCTTCGGCGGCTTGACCCACCTGTGCACCGAGTACCCGGGGCCAAGTGCCAACCGCCGGTGGTTGGTTTCGACCATATAGACGAAGTGGGCAGTGCATTGCGAACCATGGGACAACTCGATAGTCGGGCCGGATTGAATCGCGAGGATGTCACGAACGGTCAGACCGGTCCCTCGATGGAGCAGTTGGATGCATTGCAGCAATCCGTCATCCAGCGCGGAACAACTGTCAGCCTGGGTCGCTGATAGAAATTGCCACGGCATGCTCGCAGATGAACAATGCCCGGACTTCTTGAAGAGCCCCACTCGACCTCTCCAGGTGAGCAGAATATCGAGTTGCCTCATGCTCGTCTTCGAGTCGCCGACTTGCATCGATGGCTGGCCAGCAGGCTCAATGCGTCGGACTTGGTCAGACGCTATGGCTTGTGCGTTCATCTCATTGTTCTTGCTTGTAAGCGCTACCGGGGGTCCAAACGGCTAAATGCCGAACGATGGAACACCAGGGGCATGTGCGCATTATGGGCCTGGAATTCTTCAATCCGCAGCAGAATGAGAATGTGATCGCCGGCATCGACTTCGTTGTAGATCGAGCAGGTCAGCCAAAGGGGAGACCCGGCAATATAGAGGTCGTCCCGCTCGCCGGAAACGGTCTCTACTCCCTGGAAACGCTCGTCCGGATTGCGCGACGCGAGCTGACGACAGAGGGGGTTGTGGTCTTCACCCATAACCGACACACCGATGAGGGGGGCGTCCTTGATCTTGGGCCAGGTGGACGAGGATTTCTGAACGGAGAACAGAACGAGCGGCGGTTCTTCAGAGATTCCGACCGAGAATGACGAAGCGACGAGAACCTGCCGTTCGCCCTGGACCGTCGCCGACAGGGCTACCACGCCCGCGGGAAACTGAGAGAGGGCGTTCCGGAGGCGGCGAGTGTCCTCAGCAATTTGTGTAGTCATGGTTCTTCCTTTCAATGAGCTGGGCAAGGACGGGCCCCACGCAGCTAGCCGTTTATCCAGTGGCGGCCAACCAGCCTGTGGGGGTGCTATCAACGGTGCCGCCAAGCGCGGCAGTGTCGGTCGCAAAACAACTCAGGGCTGAACGAAGTTGACGGCTATCTGAGGTTGCGGGTGTTCGTAAGAACCTCCGGCAGTTTCAGATTCCGGATCTACAACGCTTCCCTCTCAGTGTGGGTTGCGTCACTGGCGCAGTGCATCCGTGGTCATCACGGATTTCTCCACGGGAGCCAGTACGGATTGACCTGCATGCGTACAGCCGCAGTTCTGCTGGACACCTCTTTTCCGATGCGATGCCGGGAGGGGCCGGCCTTTCGACGTTGTCGGCGTCATCCGTCCCTGCTCCTGGGAGGGAGGCGATGCTCATTCCGTTAGCGGACGGAGCGCATCTTCATCTCCACCGCGGCTTCTCTTCCAGCCTCCTCCGCATCCGGGCGGACGCAGGTCGGCGCTCGGTGAACTGCTCGATGGCCGAACGGGCGACAGCAGCGCTCACGACCATGTAAATGGGTTTCAGATCACGTTTGATCCCGCCGCAATCCCTTTTCGGGCCTGGCGGAAATTGCTGCGGACCGGATGGATGATGCATATCCGCAGCAGGGTCAGCGGCCCCGCGTTTCCCCCGACCTCGGGCAGGCCCTTGAGTCCGCCGCAGGCGCGGAAGAGGAGTCCCTTGGCCCGGCGGCCGGGGATGCCGGTGAGCCTTCATCCGGAACCTGGCGTCCTCACCGCCGGCCGTCGGACCCTTGGCATAGGGCGAAAGCACGGTCTCGCCGACCCCGTTCAGCCGGCGCCGGCGTTTCTTGACGATGACCGGGCGAACGAGCCGTCCCGGCCTGCTCCCCGCCGGGCAGCCGCCGGGCGGGTCGAGCGGGGTACACCGTTATTTATACAGTCCTTCCTTTGCCGCCGGCTGTGTCTGTTTGGCGGGCCACCACGCATGGAGTAGGGGTGGATCCCCGTAGTGAAATCAGTGTTGAGCACGGATGTCTGGCAGCGCCGGTTGAACATAGCTTTGTGGCACCGGTCACCGTCACGGTGACGCCGATTCCAACGGAGGTAGGCCATGTCGAGCTCAGTCGGTTTGCTGGTGAGACTTGAGGCGAAATCGGGCAAGGAGAAGGACCTGGCTGAGTTTCTAAAGGCTGCGCTGGACCTTGTTGCCGAGGAGCCTGACACATCCACCTGGTATGCCATCAGGATCAATGCTAATCAGTTCGGAATTTATGACACGTTTCCCCATGAGGAAGGCCGCAAGGCACACCTCGCCGGGAAGGTTGCCAAAGCCCTTGGAGCGAAGGCGGATGAGCTTCTCTCCTCCCCGCCGGAGATTCAGCCCGTGGAGGTCCTGGCCTTCAAGTAAATCTCCGGATTTTGAAATCGTTCTTCAGTGATATTTCCATTCAAAGTAGAAGGATGTAAGCATGACAAATCAGCAGAACGCCAAGAAGCGCATAATCCTGAATGCGTTCGACATGAACTGCGTGGGGCACCAGAACCCCGGGATGTGGTCGCATCCTGATGATCAAACCCACCGCTACAAGGACCTCGACTACTGGACCGACCTGGCAAAGCTCCTCGAGCGTGGGGGATTCGACTGCCTCTTTATTGCAGATGTCCTTGGCTTCTACGATGTTTATGGCGGATCACGTGACACCGCACTTCGCACCGCGGCCCAGGCCCCTGTCGGTGATCCGGCCATTCCCGTGTCGGCGATGGCGGCGGTCACGGAAAGGCTGGGCTTCGGGGTCACGAAGTCACTGACTTACGAACTTCCGTACTCTTTCGCCAAGACCATGACGACTCTGGACCACATCACCAAGGGCCGGGTCGCTTGGAATATCGTGACGTCTTACCAGGCTAGCGCGGCCCAGAACCTGGGGCTCGATGATCAGATCCCGCACGACGAGCGTTACAATGTGGCAGACGAGTTCATGGAGGTCTGCTACAAGCTTTGGGAAGGCTCGTGGGAAGACGACGCAGTGGTTATCGATAAGGAGAACCGCGTCTTCACGGATCCGTCCAAGGTCCATGACATCAAGCACGAGGGCAAGTACTACAAGGTTCCCGGGGCCCACCTCGGCCAGCCGAGTCCGCAGCGCACTCCCTTCCTGTTCCAGGCGGGCACTTCGAAGGCAGGCACGGCGTTCGCGGGGAAGCATGCCGAGGCTGTGTTCGTCATCGGCACGAGTCCCGAAGAGCTGCGGCCGACCGTGGACAAGGTTCGCCAGGCGGCCGCCGAGGCAGGCAGGGACCCCCGGAGCGTGAAGGTCATCGTGATGTTGACCCCGATCACGGCACCGACGGACGAGGAAGCTCAGCAAAAGCTTGAGGATTTCTACAAGTACGCCGACACCGACGCGGCACTGACCCTCTTCGGTGGGTGGACAGGTGTTGATCTGTCTTCAGCGCCGGCAGACCAGCCCCTGGAGAGTATGGAGAGTAATGCCATCCGGGCAATGATGGACATGCTGACCAGGGTTGACAGCGACGTCGTCTGGACCAAGGAGCGCCTTGCGAAGTGGCTGTGCATTGGCGGATTCAGCTCTTCGATCGTTGGATCGCCGACCACCATCGTCGACGAGATGGAACGGTGGATGGAGATTGCAGACGTTGACGGCTTCAACCTTGGCCGGGTTATTGCACCCGGGACGATGGAGGACTTCGTCGAGTTGGTTGTTCCCGAACTGCGCAAGCGAGGCCACGTCCCGCAGGATCCGGGCGCGGGCGGCGCCATGACGTTGCGTGAACGCCTCACAGGCGACTCCCGGCTCCCTGCGGAGCACATTGGCGCCAAGCTGGGCGCCGAAGTGGCGGGTTCCCGGGTCGGTTGAAACATCTGAGACCGACAAGCTACCGATGAGCTGAGTGGCGGCCACCGATTTGACGACCGGCGGCCGCCGCTCAGTCCAGGACCTGCTGTTCAACGACGCGGTTCGACATCTGCCGGCTCAGGAGAGGCGATTCCAGCTCCGGAGGAATCCGGCTCCAATCCAAACATGCCCAGGGCTCGCTAACGGAGTGAGTCCAAGCACGGGCCGGAATGCGCACGTCACAAAAGGCATGGCTTTGTTACCGACATCACATCGCTCGCTCCGCATGTAGTAAATTGATCCGATCAGATCGCGCTAGGCAAACAAACTACGCAGGAGACCGTTGAAGGCTTCCGGTTGATTGTGAAGTTGAGTTGCCGCACTCGGGGGTTCAGAGAGGAATCCATTCAATGCCGACAGACTATAGGCAATCGAAATCTGGATCTTTCCAGGACCGAGGTATCACCTCCAGGGAGTGGGAGGTGCTTCAGGCAGTTCTTAACCATCTGGCCAACGCCGAGATCGCTGCGCACTTAGGGATCAGCGTCCGCACGGTGGAGAGTCATGTCTCAAATCTCTTGACGAAGTTCGAAGTCTCTGACCGCTCGGGATTGGTGGCTGCCGTGCGGGCGCACGAGGACACCGGCCCCGTGCGCATTGAGGCTCCGCCTTCATTGCTACGCATGGCCAACGCGGGTGAGTTTGTGGGCCGTATTCCGGAGCTGCGGCAACTGCACAATGAGTGGGAGGAAGTAAAGGAAGGCGCACAGCGTCTTGTGCTGGTATCGGGCGATGCAGGCATCGGAAAGAGCAGGCTGGTTGCTGAGTTCGCACGGCAGATATCAGTCACTGACGACCCCTTGGTGCTGTATGGACGTTGCGATGAAGACGTCGCAGGCCCTTTTGAAGCAGTCGGCCACGCCCTGGCGCCCTATTTCCGTGCTTGTGATCCAAGTCGTTTAGCGGGGGAACTTGATGATCTGGCCGGAGAATTGGGCAGGATCATTCCAGGTTCCGGCATCCGCTTACCAAGGATTCCCGCTGATGCAATGCACTCAGATCCCAACGTTACCCGTTTGCGGCTGTTCGACGCCGTCACTCGCGTTCTCCGTCATGCATCGATGTCTTCTCCGTTGCTGCTCGTAGTTGATGATCTGCACTGGGCTCCAGAGCCAACACTCCAGTTGCTCAAGCACCTTGTGCAGGAGGAGGCGCTTGAGCGTACGCTAATAGTCTGCACTTTTCGCCCGGGAGATGACTCAGACGCCTTAATCGGCTTCCTGGGTCGGCTGCGCCGCGATGTAATGCCGGTTCAAATTCAATTGGGTGGATTGCATCGGCGCGAGGTAGCTCAGCTATTGGGTTCAGATCGTGGATCGACCCTGTCGCGAGATGGCATCTTCTCCGAAAGCCTGGCCTATGACATCTTCTCTGAAACACGGGGAAACCCACTGTATGCCGGAGAACTGATCCGTAGTCTGGGGGAAGGTAACGGCCCGAAATCAGCAGGCACTGTAGACGTGCCCCACGGAGTCAAGGACATCGTTGCTGCACGCGTTCGGCGACTCAAACAAGAGACACAGACCCTGTTGGCCATGGCCGCCGTATTGGGTCAGGAATTTGAACTAAGCGTGCTGCAACGACTTGCTGGGGTTGATGACCACACTCTCCTGGAAGGAGTGGAGGAAGCAACGCAGGCGAAGCTTTTGTATGACATCACGGGGATTTCTCCAGGCGCTGTGGAACGCTATGAATTTATGCACGCCGTCGTGCGTAGGGCAATAATTGAGAGCATATCACCGGCCCGGACGCGTCGAATACACGCCGCAGCTGCTGCTGCTCTGGAGCAGTCGTTTCCCCATGCTTTGGAAGAGCGGGCGGACGAGATCGCACGGCACCTGGTTCAAGCAGGTCCGATCACAGATCGCCAGAATATTGTGCGTTATCTTACGATGGCCGGCAGGGCTGCCCTGAATAGTTCCGCGGCAGAAGAGGCACTTCGCTTTCTGGATCAGGCCATGGAATTTGTGGATACGGCCCCGGCTGCCGACCGTGCGGAATTGTGGTTCCAGCGTGGCTTGGCGTTGCGTACGATAGGTCGCTGGCCGGATTCGGTAGCCTCGATGCGCAATGCCCTGAACATTTATGCGGAAGTCGGCGATCTTAATGCCATTTCCCGCACGAGTTGTGCGGCCAGTCACACCATGTTCTGGTCTTTCCGGATGCGCGAAGCCTGCGATTTCGCGCTTTATGGACTCAAGATGCTTGGCAGCTACGAGGGCGCAGAGCGGGGAAGGCTGCTTGGTGCGTTGTCTTTTGCCCGCGCTTGGAGCGGTGAGTATGACGCGAGTGTGGATAACATCCACGAAGAGTTGGAAATTGCGTCCCGGCTCGTGGATACGGAGCTTCGAGGCCATGGCCTGGCCATGCGGGCTATGCAGCTTCCCGCATTCCTTGAGCACTCGGAAGCGGTCTCGGCGGGATACGAGGCTTTGGAGCTACTACGCCACTCGGATGATGCCTGGACTTTGACAAGCATGCTGGGCTTCTTGAACTACACCCTTGTTGGGTTAGGTCGTCTGGATGATGCGCGCGCGGTAGGCGCAGAACTTGAGCCAATCGCGGTTCGTGTAGGCAACTACGCCGCCCTGCAACAGCACGTTCGCATGACGGCTATGATCGAGTTCTTTCAAGACGGAAGTCCGGCCGCCCTTGAGAAATTTGCGCGAAGGGACCTCGCATTCGCCGATGCCGTCGGGCTTGGATGGTCCGAGCATTCGTTTGCCTGGCTTGGGTTAGCCAAATTCCTCGCCGGGGAATGGGAGGAAGCCAAGCATGCATACTTAGCCGCCCTTGATGCAGAGACGAACACGGCCATGGTGGGATGGGGATGGTCAGCCCTGTTCGAGTTGCTCGCCTATATGGGTGACGCCCAGGCTGCAATGGCTTTGTTTGAGGAGCATCGAAACACCTTGCCGCAGCTGGATAAGGCCAATACATGCGGCTCCTGGGTGGCGGCGCTTACAGCCGTAGAAGGTTTGGCAGTTTTGGGAAAGCTGGAGCAGGCCGCCGAGTTGCTCCCTGCTATCGAACAATGTATTCAGCGTACCGGGGTCGTGTGTATTGAATTCCGAGCCGGCCGCCTCGTCAAGCGTTCAGCCGCAATTGCCGCTGCGGCCGCTGGTGATTGGATTCGCGCGGAACGGTACTTCCGTGAGGCTCGTCATGATGCCGAGAGCATGCCCCATGTCGTGGAGCATGCCCATACATTGAGATTTCACGGGAAAATGCTTCTTCAAACCGGTGAAGGATCATCGTCCGATCGGGCAAAGAAGTACCTGCAGGATGCGCGTGCGGCATACGTGAAACTCGCGATGCCTCGTCATGTTGCGATGTGTGATCTGGACCTGAAGCTGGCCCAGGTTGCGAGCTAAAGGCCGGTATCCGCTGACAACGGACTCTACAGCTTTCCAACTAATCTGATCTATGGGGAGTAGCTGCGGACGTCCTTTACTGAATGGCCAAGGCGCTTCTGAATCGCCGGAGGCGCAGACGCTGCACTGTTCGATGTGAGGTTCCAAGGAACCCGGACCCCGGAGGGATGTGACAGGAGTTCTTTATGTACAGCATCGCTAGTCAGGATTACGTCGTCGAGCTAACACTTAGTCATTTGTCTAGGAGTTTCAATTGAAAAAAGACCCAATGGAATGGAATTCTCCTTCGCGCACTTCGCCGTCAAGGCATCAGAACCACGGCTATTTCCAGATCACCGGTGTGGTTGGCCATGGAGACCAACGTGGGCGGCTGCTGGGCTTTCCCACGGCCAATATCGCTATACCGCACAGTGGCGTGCATAACGGCGTCTGGGCCGGCACGGTTCATCTCGGCCCTCAAAATCGCCGGTCGCTCTATGTTGCTGCGGTATCAATCGGCGAGCGGCCGACCTATTACGCTAGAGGCCAGAGCTTGCTGGAGGCGAACCTCTTGGACTACAGCGGCGACCTTTACGGGCAGACCGTTATGGTGACGCTGCACACCCTTATCCGTCCGCAACGCAAGTTCGCTGGTACGTCCGAGCTCGTGGACCAGATCCAGGACGACGTTGCTAGTGTTCGCAACTGGGCTGTGCAAGCAGGACTGGGCGGCTACCTCCGTGCAGAACAGGAGACCGATTACTTGCTTTCGAACCCGTCAGGTGCCGGGCGCCCTTAAAACGTTCCTGCCGGCGCCGGTCATGAGTGCCGGAAAAATCTTCACGCTGGTTATCGATGAGGCACGCAGCCGCTGCGCCGAGGCCGCCCGGGATTCCAGCAGGCGGGAGGGTGGGGTGTCGCCCGCCTTCTTCTGCGGCCGCCCTGTGCGCTCCCCCGTGAAAATCACCAGTGCGTATGCACCGGCGAAGGGCAGGACTGCCTCCCGGTACAGCTCCCCTATCGGGGAGAGCGGCGCGTGTCCGATACGGGCAATGGAATAAAGGAGCGGCCGCCGCAGCCCGGGCTCGGCCACCTTTGCGGAGGGAACGCATGCTGCAGGCCCAATCGTCCAGCCGGCGTACGGGATGATCCACGCAGCGGCGGCCTACCAAAACGGGTAGCTTAAACCACCCCAAATCAGCGTTTCCCCTACCCGCAAATGACAGGACGATGGATGTCAGCCCCACCTCTGGAGGTTGAGACCCTTTTTTGGAAAGGCAGCCCGATGCTACACACCTCAGATTCCTGTCTTGATACGTGGATGGGCCGGCAAGCCCTCGCCGAGGCCATGATTCCGGTGATTGGCCGGCTGTACCGCGAAAACAACGTGGTGACCAGCATCCATGGCCGGAGCCTGGTCAACAGGTCCACCATGGACATCCTCAAAGCGCACCGCTTCGCGCGCCGGGTCAGCAAGGAGGAATTGCGCCTGGAGGAGACTGCCCCGCTGCTGAACACTTTGGCCCAGCTGGAGCTCGGTGCGGCCACGATCGACATCGCGCGCCTGAACCAGAAGTTCAAGGAAGAGGGAAACGGGGCCACGCTGGAGGAATTCCTTCGTGCCGAGCTCGCCGGGGTCGTGGGCAAGCGCGGCGGCGACGACGGTACCAGCACCGACGTCGTGCTCTACGGCTTCGGCCGGATCGGCCGGCTGCTGGCCCGCCTCCTGATCGAAAAGGCCGGTGGCGGCCATGGCCTGCGCCTGCGCGCCATTGTCGTCCGCCGCGGATCCGACAACGACCTCTCCAAGCGCGCAAGCCTCCTGCGCCGCGACTCGGTTCACGGTTCTTTCGAAGGCACCATCCAGATCAACGAGGATGCCAACACCATCACGGCCAACGGTGTCCGGGTGCAGGTCATCTACTCGGACAACCCTGCCACCATCGACTACACGGCCTACGGCATCAGCAACGCCCTGGTAGTGGACAACACCGGCCGCTGGCGTGATGCGGAAGGCCTGTCCCGGCACCTGCAGAGCAAGGGTGTGGCACGGGTGCTGCTGACTGCTCCGGGCAAGGGCGACCTGAAGAACATCGTCCACGGCATCAACCACGGCACCATCAAAGACTCGGACCGGATCGTGTCCGCCGCGTCCTGCACCACGAATGCGATCACTCCGGTCCTGAAGGCCATCAACGACAGGTTCGGCGTGGTCCACGGCCACGTGGAAACTGTCCACTCGTTCACCAACGACCAGAACCTGATCGACAACTTCCACAAGGGTGACCGGCGCGGCCGCTCCGCCGCGCTGAACATGGTGATTACCGAGACCGGTGCCGCCAAGGCGGTGGCCAAGGCCCTGCCCGAACTGCTGGGCAAGCTCACCGGCAGTTCCATCCGGGTCCCCACCCCGGACGTTTCCCTGGCCATCCTGAACCTCAGCCTGGAAAACGGGACCACCAGGGACGAGGTCAACAACTACCTGCGGGAGATGTCGCTGCACTCGGACCTGCGCAAGCAGATCGACTACGTTGACTCACCCGAGGTGGTCTCCACCGACTTCGTCGGTTCCCGCCGCACGGGCATCGTGGACGGCTTCGCGACCGTTGCCACGGACAAGAACCTGGTCCTCTACGTCTGGTACGACAACGAGTTCGGTTACAGCTGCCAGGTGGTCCGCGTCATGGAAGAGATGGGCGGCGTGAAGCGGCCGTCCTTCCCCGCGGCGGGTGTCGTTGAGGAGGCGATGTCGGTGCTTGCCGCCTTGGGCTCGGCCTAGCATCCGTCCTCCTCCACCACTCGTGCAACAGGGCGGACGAATGGATGAAAGAAGGAGGAGGCGCAACCAGAATTTGTAACCGGTTTGTGTCGTACTCCACACCTCCCACCACACATCCAGGTGAGCTCAGCGTGGCGCTCTGCCTGTACACCTTCTCCCCAGGATTGAGCCGAAACATGAAAATTGGAATCCTCACCAGCGGTGGCGACTGCCCCGGACTGAACGCGGTCATCCGCGGCGCCGTCCTCAAAGGCATTGCCATCCACGGTCACGAATTCGTGGGTTTCCTTGACGGCTGGCGTGGCGTCGTCGAGGGCGACATCATCGACATCCCCCGCACCATGGTCCGGGGGATCGCCAAGCAGGGCGGCACCATTCTTGGCACTTCCCGCACCAACCCCTTTGACAACGGCGGCGGCCCCGAGGTCATCAAGGACCACATGGACCGGCTGGGCATTGACGCCATCATCGCGATCGGCGGTGAGGGAACCCTCGCCGCGGCCAAGCGCCTGACGGACGCAGGGCTGAAAATCGTGGGTGTTCCCAAGACCGTGGACAACGACCTTGATGCGACGGATTACACCTTCGGCTTCGACACCGCCGTGCAGATCGCCACGGAGGCCATCGACCGGCTGCGCACCACCGCAGAATCCCACCACCGGTGCATGATCGCCGAAGTAATGGGCCGGCACGTGGGCTGGATCGCACTGCACGCGGGCATGGCGACCGGTGCCCACGCCATCCTCATCCCGGAGCAGAAGGTCAGCATTGACCAGATCACCCAGTGGGTGAAGGAGGCCCACGCCCGCGGGCGTGCACCGCTGGTAGTGGTGGCCGAAGGGTTTGTTCCGGAGCACATGGAAACCCCGCACTCCGAGCGCGGCCTGGACACCTTTGGCCGTCCCCGGCTGGGCGGCATCGCGGACCAGTTGGCCCCGGAACTGGAAGCCCGCACCGGCATCGAAACCCGCGCCACCATCCTGGGCCACATCCAGCGCGGCGGCGTGCCGTCGGCCTTTGACCGGGTCCTGGCCACCCGCCTGGGCATGGCTGCCATCGATTCGGTGGTGGAGGGATTCTGGGGCACCATGGTGGCGCTGAAGGGAACGGACATCGAACACGTGGGCTTCCAGGAGGCCTTGGGCCAGCTGAAGGTTGTTCCGCAGAAACGCTACGACGAAGCCGCGCTCCTGTTCGGCTGAGTTCCCGGCTGGCCCGGTCCCGGGCCGGGCCAGCCGCCTCAGAGGTGTTTGAAGCTCGGTTGCCTGCTCCCCCGCTTACCTGGTCGCTGCGGGGAGGATACGGGGGAAGTCCTTACTTGGCTTGGGCCGCCGGCTCACCCAACCCCACTCTCCGAGTGTGTTTTGACCTTGTTGGGCGTGCGGACGGCGACTAAACCCAGTACGGAAATTGTGCGCGTTTTACCGACTACGAATTTGCGGTTTAAATTGCTCGGTGATCGGAAAATGGCGCCGTCATGGCGGAGCGCGTCGGAAGGTAAGCCCACGCTTCTGAGCACGGCCCGCGGCAGCGAAGACGCGGCGGACTGGCGCGAGGTTCCAGGGCCTCGCCCGCTTCCGCAGATCCCGCCCGGCAGGCGGCAGCGCGGGCTCGGGCCCGGCCAGGTTCTACGGAATCCGCCGGTTCCTAGAAGGTCTTGCCGGCTGAACCGAGCTGCTTGGTGGCCTCGACAACCCTGGCTGCCAGGCCGGCTTCAGCGGACGCGCCCCAGACACGGGGATCGTAGGTCTTCTTGTTGCCCACTTCGTCGTCGACCTTCAGCACGCCGTCGTAGTTGCGGAACATATGGTCCGCAATCCGGCGCGTGTAGGCGTACTGGGTGTCCGTGTCGATGTTCATCTTGATGGTGCCGTAGGAGACAGCGTCGGCGATTTCCCGGTCCGAAGAGCCGGAACCGCCGTGGAACACGAGGTCGAACGGGCTGTCCTTGCCGATCCGGGCACCCACCTGGGCCTGGATATCCTTGAGGATCTCCGGGCGAAGCTTCACGCCGCCGGGCTTGTATACGCCGTGGACATTGCCGAAGGTCAGTGCGGTGATGTAGCGGCCGTTCTCGCCGGCGCCCAATGCTTCAACCGTGGCCAAGGCGTCCTCGACGGTGGTGTAGAGCTTCTCGTTGATCTCGTTCTCGACGCCGTCCTCCTCGCCGCCCACGGTGCCGATTTCGACCTCAAGGATCATTTTGGCGGCGGCCGTGCGTTCCAGCAGCTCGCGGGCGATGCGCAGGTTTTCCTGCAGGGTCTCGGCGGAACCGTCCCACATGTGCGAGTTGAACAGGGGGTTGCGGCCGGCCTTGACCTCGGCCTCGGAGGCGGCCAGCAGGGGCAGGACGAAGCCGTCCAGCTTGTCCTTGGGACAGTGGTCCGTGTGCAGGGCGATATTGACGTTGTAGTTCTTGGCTACTTCGCGGGCGAAGGCGGCGAAGCCGAGGGAACCGGCAACCATGTCCTTGGTGGAGGCGCCGGACCAGTAGGCCGCGCCGCCGGTGGAGACCTGGACGATGCCGTCGGACTCGGCTTCGGCGAAGCCACGGAGGGTGGCATTCAGCGTCTGCGAGGATGTCACGTTCACGGCCGGAAACGCGAAGCTTCCCGCCTTCGCACGGTCGATCATCTCGGAGTAGATCTCCGGGGTTGCAATGGGCATGCTGACTCCTATGCTGGGTTTCGGCTATGTGCCCCTTCCTGCCGGCCGGGACCTTCTCCGACTTCCGTAAGGTTTTCAGCCGAACAGGAAGGCGGCTTCTTCATAGCGTTGAACGGGAACGAGCGTTTGCCTGCGGGCGGCTTCTGCGATGGTTACCGGGACGAGCCGGGTTCTCGCAGGGCGGCCATGCCGCCCGGTGCTCCTGCATGGCGAGGCCGACGGCTTGCCCTGCCGAGGCGCGATGCCGATACGCGGCCGCAGCCGCCGGGTACACCTCGTTACTCGACAACCTCCCCGGTGGCTTCATAGGTGGCGATCTTGCCGATGCGGCGTTCGTGGCGTTCGGCATTGGTGAACGGTTCTGCCAGGAATGCCTCGATCAGTTCGGTGGCTTCCCTCACGGTGTGCTGGCGCCCGCCCACTGCCACCACGTTGGCGTCGTTGTGTTGACGGGCCAGTTTGGCCGTGTCCAGGTTCCATACCAGGGCCGCGCGTACGCCTTTGACCTTGTTGGCGGCGATCTGCTCGCCGTTGCCCGAGCCGCCCAGCACTATCCCGAGGGCGTCCACGCCCGCGGCCTGGTCGGCCACGACGGCGGACGCGGCCTTGATGCAGAATGCGGGGTAGTCGTCCTCGGCGTCGTAGACGGCAGGACCGTGGTCCACCATCTCGTAGCCGCTGGCGGACAGTGCGGTGATGAGGTGGGAGCTGAGCTCCATGCCGGCGTGGTCGGTTGCGATGTGAACGCGCATGAGTGGTCCTTCAGGCTGGTTGGGGTGCGGTGTTGTTGGGGTGCGGTGTTGTTGGGGTGAAGGCGAGCCGGCCGTTCGCGCGCAGTGACTCGATGGCGTCTGCAGGCGACGGTTTGCCGTACACGGCCGATCCGGCCACGAAGACGTTGGCGCCTGCTTCCGCGGCGCGGGTGATGGTTTCCTCCGTGATGCCGCCGTCGACTTGGATGGCCACGTCCACCCCGGAACCCTCGACGGCGGCGCGGGCACGGCGGATCTTGGGCAGCATGACGTCCAGGAATGTCTGGCCGCCGAAGCCCGGCTCGACCGTCATGATCAACAGCATGTCCAGTTCGGAGAGCATGTCCAGGTACGGTTCCACCGGGGTGGCCGGGCGCAGTGCCATGCCCGCCTTGGCCCCGCGGGCGCGAAGTTCGCGGGCGAGCTTGATGGGGGCGTCGGAGGCCTCGACGTGGAATGTGACCGAGCTCAGGCCGGCGTCGGCGAACTGCGGGGCCCAACGGTCCGCGTTGGAAATCATCAGGTGGGCGTCCAGCGGCACGGGGCTGACCTTTTGCAGCCGTTCCACGACGGGCAGGCCGATGGTCAGATTCGGCACAAAGTGGTTGTCCATGACATCCACGTGCACGGCATCGGCATTGCTGACGCGGGCCAGCTCGGCCTCGAGGTTGACGAAGTCGGCCGAGAGGATGCTGGGGTTGATGCAGCATTTCAGGGGTGAAACGGGCATAGTGTCTGCCTTTCGGTAGCGGTGATCTTGGCAACCAGGGCGTGGAGACCCCGGAGGGTCTCCACGCGGCCGGCACGTATGGCGGATTCGGAGTCGGCATCGGGACCCCGCAGGGGCGCAAGTCCTTCGTGAAAATCCTGGTGGCGATACGGGCTACGACAAGTGCCGGGATGTGCTGCCCCGGTAGCGTGCTGCGCACCACCGCTGGCGTCGTAGCTGAGAGTGACCGGTGGGTTAGGACGCCGTCCGTGCGGTGCCGAGGGCGCTTTCGACGTCGGCGAGGAGTTCCTTCCAGCTGGTCACGAACTTCTCCAGGCCTTCGGATTCGAGGAGTGCGACGACCTCGTTGTAGGAGACGCCGAGGCCTTCGAGGGCGTTGAGCACGCCGTTTGCTTCCTCGTAGGTGCCGGTGATGGTGTCACCGGTGACGACGCCGTGGTCGAAGGTGGCGTCGAGGGTCATTTCGGGCATGGTGTTCACGACGCCGGCGGCGACGAGTCCGGTGACGTACAGGGTGTCCGGGTAGGCCGGGTCCTTCACGCCGGTGGAGGCCCACAGGGGACGCTGCGGGAGTGCGCCGGCTTCGGCCAGGGTTGCCCAGCGCCCGGTGGAGAACAGTTCCTCCCAGACCTGGTAGGCGAGGCGGGCATTGGCAACGCCTGCCTTGCCCTTGAGTGCCCTGGCTTCAGCGGTGCCGATGGCGTCGAGCCGCTTGTCGATCTCGGTGTCCACGCGGGAGACGAAGAATGAGGCCACCGAGTGGATCCTGGAGAGGTCGTGGCCGTTTTCCTTGGCCTGTTCCAGGCCGGCCTGGAAGGCGTTGATGACGGCCCGGTAGCGCTCCAGCGAGAAGATCAGGGTCACGTTCACGCTGATGCCCTCGGCGAGCACGGCGGTGATGGCCCCGAGGCCTTCAAGCGTTGCCGGGATCTTGATCAGGACGTTGTCCTTGTCGACCTTCTTGTAGAGGCGCCTGGCCTCAGCGATCGTGCCTTCGGTGTCCCAAGCCAGGCGCGGGTCGACCTCGATGGAGACACGGCCGTCGACGCCCTTGGTGGCGGCGGCCACCGGTGCGAACAGGTCGCAGGCGTCCGCGACGTCGGTGGTGGTGATCTCGAAGATGGTGTCCTCGACGCTGGCGCCCCGTGCGGCCAGTTCGGCGATCTTTGAAGCGTAGTCCGTGCCGGAGGTGATCGCGGCCTGGAAGATGGACGGGTTGGTGGTCACGCCGACGACGTTCTTTTCGTCGATGAGCCTCTGCAGGCTGCCGCTGGAGAGCCGTTCGCGGGAGAGGTCGTCCAGCCAGATGGACACACCGGCGTCGGAAAGCTGTGCGGTGGGTGTTGCGTTGGTCATAACTTCTGCTTCTTCCTTCGGAAATGATGGACAGTTGACACGCGGCCGGCGCCGGACGCCCGCCGGGCCGTCCCGCGGCGCCGGCCGCGTGCAGCTGAAGGGTTAGTTGCCGGCAGCGGCGAGGGAGTCCTTGGCGGCGGCAGCGACTGCTTCTGCGGTGATGCCGAACTCCTGGAACAGGCGCTTGTAGTCTGCCGAGGCGCCGAAGTGCTCAAGGCTGATGGAACGGCCGGCGTCGCCGACGAACTCCTTCCAGCCCAGGGCAAGGCCGGCCTCGACGGAAACGCGGGCCTTGACGGCGACGGGAAGCACGGACTCGCGGTAGGCGGCGTCCTGCTTGCTGAACCACTCAACGCACGGCATGGAGACGACGCGGGTGGCGATCCCTTCTGCCTGCAGGGCTTCGCGGGCCTGGACGGCAAGCTGGACCTCGGAGCCGGTGGCAATCAGGATGACGTCGGCAGGAACGGTGGCGCCGTTCCTGGATGCCTCGGCCAGCACGTAGCCGCCCTTGGCCACACCGGCGGGGGAAGCGAAGGTGTCACCCTCGGCTACGCCCTCGCCGCGGGCGAAGGTCGGAACGTTCTGACGGGTCAGCACGAGGCCTGCCGGGTTCTCATGGTTCTCCAGCATGGTCTTCCACGCGACGGCAACCTCGTTGGCATCGCCGGGACGAACAACGTCCAGGCCCGGGATCGCACGCAGGGTGGAGAGCTGCTCCACCGGCTGGTGGGTGGGTCCGTCCTCGCCCAGTCCGATGGAGTCGTGCGACCACACATAGATGGACGGGACGCCCATGAGGGCCGAGAGGCGGATGGCCGGACGCTGGTAGTCACTGAAGATCAGGAACGTGCCGGAGAACGCGCGGGTCCGCCCGTGCAGCGAGATGCCGTTCACGATCGACGCGGCGGCGTGCTCGCGGATGCCGAAGTGCAGGATCCGGCCGTACGGGTTGCCCTTCCACGTTTGGGTGGAGCGGGAGGCCGGGATGAACGAGGGCGACCCCTCGATGGTGGTGTTGTTGGACTCGGCAAGGTCGGCCGAACCGCCCCACAGTTCGGGCATGACCGGGCCGATCGCGTTCAGGACCTTGCCCGACGCGGCGCGGGTGGAGACGTCCTTCCCCGCTTCGAAGACCGGCAGGACGGCGTCGAGTTCGACCGGAAGCTTCCTGGCTTCGATCCGCTCCAACAAGGCAGCGCCCTCGGGGTTGGCCGACTGCCAGGCCTCGAACGAGGACTGCCATTCGCTACGCGCGGCGGCACCGCGTTCGACGACGGAGCGGGCGTGGGCCAGCACTTCCTGGTCCACGTGGAAGGACTTGGCCGGATCGAAGCCCAGGACCTCCTTCAGGGCCGCGACTTCCTCGGCGCCCAATGCCGACCCGTGGATCTTGCCGGTGTTCTGCTTCTTCGGCGAGGGGTAGCCGATGATGGTGCGCAGCGAGATGATGGACGGCCTGGAGGTCTCGGCCTGCGCAGCCAGGAGTGCGGAGTAGAGCTCGTGGACGTCTTCGACGTATTCGCCGGTCCTGGTCCAGTCCACGCGCTGGGTGTGCCAGCCGTAAGCCTCGTAGCGCTTCAGGACATCTTCGGTGAAGGCAATGTCGGTGTCGTCCTCGATGGAGATGTGGTTCTCATCGTAGATCACCACGAGGTTGCCCAATTCCTGGTGCCCGGCCAGGGAGGAAGCCTCGGCCGTGACGCCTTCCTGGATGTCACCGTCGGAAGCAATAACCCAGATGGTGTGGTCAAACGGGGACGTGCCAACGGCAGCATCGGGGTCAAACAGGCCGCGCATCCGGCGCTGGGAGTAAGCGAAACCAACCGACGACGCGAGCCCCTGGCCCAGCGGACCGGTGGTGATTTCCACCCCGGGGGTGTGCTTGTATTCCGGGTGGCCCGGCGTCAATGAACCCCATGTGCGGAGCGCCTCGAGGTCCTTGAGCTCCAGGCCGTAGCCGGAGAGGAACAGCTGGATGTAGAGGGTCAGCGACGAGTGGCCCGGCGACAGGATGAAACGGTCGCGTCCCAGCCAGTCCGGGTCGGCCGGGTCGTGGCGCATAAGCTTCTGGAAGAGAAGATACGCGGCCGGGGCCAGGCTCATGGCAGTGCCGGGGTGGCCGTTGCCGACCTTCTCCACCGCGTCGGCGGCCAAAACACGGATTGTGTCCACGGCGCGCTGGTCATCAGCCGTCCAGTTCAATGTTGCTGATTCAGGATTTGATACTGAACCTGAGGTGCTGAACAAGGTACGCGTCGCATTTGCTGTCGGATTCACGATTTATCCCCTTCAATTCGGTCATCGGCCTGTAGCGGCCGCACGGGTGCTTCTGGTTGATATCCATAATCCCGAACCAAACGGGTAGGGATAACACTGTTTTCTGACGGTTCTGACTACACTTTAGGATTGGGCGGAGAACAGATTTTCCGCATCCCCTTGAATTGCTCTTCGCTATGGGCGTGAGTTCCTGCTTTATTACAGGCACGAGCTATTGGAGCAGCCTCTCCAGGAGTGGTGCCCTTGGCTCCGCGCTGACCGCCGATAAGCCGCTGGCCGTGGACTCGTCCTCCTGCCGTCCGGCCTTCTGTCGATTAGCGTGTCCGGCCTTGTCGGTGCCTTAGCTCTTGCTAACGGATGCTGCCATATGGGTCAGGGACGAGAAAACGGACCGGAGCTGGTCAACGCCTGCTGCCCGGTCCGTGAGGTGCAGGCGCAGGACGGGGCGGCCGTGTTCTCTCAGTACCTGCGCGTCGCCGGCTGCCTGCGCAGCAATTAGTTCACCAAAGGTGAACCGGCGTCCGGGAATAGCAAGGTCCCGGCTCGAAACCGCCGTCACCTGCAGGAACACGCCGATCGCCGGGCCGCCCTTGTGGAACTGGCCGGTGGAGTGGAGGAACCGTGGTCCCCAGCCGAAAGTCACCGGCCGGCCGCTCGCCGCGGCGAGATCGTCCCGGATTCCTTCCAAGGGAGCGTAAGAGAGGCGGTCCAGGTAGGCCTGCACGCTCAGGTAGCCGTCTGCGCCCAGCCTGGCCAGAAGCGCCAGCACTGCGTCGGTGATCGTAGCGGCCGAACCGAGCCAGTCACCACCGCGAACTTCCACGACGCCGTCGGTGAAGGTCGGGGAAGTGAGCTCGGGGCGTGCGTCCAACAGCCCGCGGGCAGCCACTTTCGCGGCTTCAACGTCGGGCTGGTCAAAGGGGTTGATGCCCAGCAGGCGACCGGCTACAGCGGTGGCGAATTCCCACACCATCATCTGGCTGGCGAGGCCGCCGGCGATGGCAACTTCGTTCTCCCCCAATTCGACGTCGGCATCCGGGTCCACGAGCCGGACCACCAGCAGGTCTTCAGCGCCGGAGGTGACTTCCGGAGCATTTGGGCCGGCGACCACCGGCAGGACGCCCGAGCCGAGCTTGCCCGTGGATTCTGCGATAAGCTGCTCGGCCCAAGCAGGAAAGCCCGCCATGGCCGAGCCGTCCTCAACGATGACGACCTTGTTGCGCAACGGGCTGGTACGGCCGAAGGCAATGCCTAGGGCGAGACCGATGTTTTCGGCCGAATCCTTGTTGAGGATCCGGGCAGCTTCCTCGGCCTCGTCCAGGAATGCCTGGATATCGACGCCGGCCAGGCCGCATGGAACCAGGCCAAACGCGGTCAGTGCGGAAAACCGGCCACCGACGTTGGGGTCGGCGTTGAAGACCGCGCGGTAGCCTGCCTCCCGGGAAGCCAGGTCCAGGGGAGAGCCCGGATCAGTGACGGTGATTATGCGGCTCTTGGGATCGATGCCTGCGTCGCTAAACGCCTTCTCGAACACTCGGCGGTGGGAATCTGTCTCAACGGTGGAGCCGGACTTGGAGGAAACGACTATTGCCGTCTCCGCCAGCCGGACCGCCATGGCAGCGCTGACCTGTTCAGGATCAGTGCTGTCCAGCACTGCCAGCTCGACGCCGGCGGTGCCGGCAATGACCTCGGGAGCCAAGGAGGAGCCGCCCATGCCGCACAGGAGAATGCGGGAGACGCCTTCGGCGCGCAGCGCATCGCGAAGTTCCAGGATGTCCCCAACCAGCGGTTGGGACACGGCCGGGGCCTCCACCCAGCCGAGACGGATAGCCGACTCAGGCTCAGCGTCAGCGCCCCACAGCGTGTAATCCTTGGCGAAAATCCTCGTGGCGACCTTGTCGTCGACCAGGGTGGTGATGTGCTGGGCGATCGCGTGCTGTGCGGCACCGCTGGCAGCGTAGGTGAGTGTTCTCATCTTGGTTTTGAGCCCTCCCGAGCCGTCCCCTCGGGACGGTAATTACCGACGTGATGGCGAAGGTCGGGGCACTTGTGCTGAACGGTGCCCGTACCCCAGGCGATTACCGGGTTTGCTCCCGAAATAGGTCCCGGTCTTGGAATAGTCCGCCGCATTCACTCTTCCACCGGCAAGGGATAGGGAAAACTCCTCCATGAGGCAGTGGCAACCACACTTTTGGGTGGTAGTTCAGGGCCGGGGTTGGAATCCGGCGGTTACCGGCCCACGACGCCCTCGCCGGGCTGTACGGTGATGAACCAATAAGGTTTGAGGCGACGTGTATAACGATAAGGACCAAGTTTGGCTTAGGACTCCGCGACTGAGACTGTCCTGGCCAAGAGAGGACTCACGATGACTGAGGTTGCCCGCAGGCCCGGCGTGCCGGCGCCTGACACCTTCAGCCGCGGTTACCGCGGCCCGTGTCCGGCGGGGAGTTCGCCGCGTCCACGCCGTGCCCGCATCGTCCTGGGTGCCGATGCCGGCCCGCCCAGTGAAGCGGGGTGAACGATGACCGCTCGTTTTTGGTCCTCGATCCCCCGCACGTCTCACGACGTGCGGCTGGTGGTCTCCGATATGGACGGCACGCTGCTGGCCGGTGACGGTGCCGTTCCTGCGACGTTCTGGCCGCTGCTGGAGCGGATGAGCGCCCGCGGCATCACGTTCGTGCCCGCCAGCGGCCGCCAGTACGCCACCCTGGCCCGGATGTTCGCCCAAGCGCCGGCAGGAATCCCCTTCATCGCCGAGAACGGCAGCCTCGTTGTCCGCGACGGGGCCGTGCTCTCGGCCATCTGCCTTGATGCGCCCACCGTCAGAGACGTCATCCACAAGGTCCGGCACGCCACGGAATCGACCCGCGATCTCGGTCTGGTCGTCTGCGGCCGCCGCAGCGCCTACATCGAGCGGCGCGACACGGAATTCATCGCCGAGGCGGAACACTACTACGCCCGGCTCACCGCGGTCGAGGACCTGGCCACGGTCACCGATGATGTCCTCAAGCTCGCGATCTACGACTTCGCCGACGCCGAGTCCAGCGCGAAAAGCATCTTCGCTCCGCTGGCAGCCAGCCATCAGATGGCCGTCTCCGGTAGGCACTGGATCGACATCATGGCCCCGGGTGCCACCAAGGGACGCGCCGTGCAGGAGCTCCAGCAGGCCCTGGGCGTAACGGCCGCGCAAACGGCCGTGTTCGGCGACTACCTGAACGACCTCGAAATGCTCGACCACGCCGACCTGTCGTTCGCCATGGGCAACGCCCACCCGCTCGTGCGTTCCCGTGCCCGCTACCTCGCACCAACCAACGAGGAACACGGCGTCGTGACCGCCCTGTCCCACTTGCTCAGCTAACCAGGCGAGGGCGCGCCCAGGGGGTGCCCCGGGCAGCCTGCGGCCCCTTTCAACCTGACGTTCCGAGGGTTGGGTCGAGCGGCAGCGTCCGGAGGCGAGGATCCTGCAAAGGTCCGCACCCGTGGACCGATCAGGACGTATCAGCGGCTGCCGGCGGAACAAATCGGCTCAGGAGAGGGGCCACCGGGAGCTGCTGGACGATGTGCCACCTCCTGCGGCACGTTCGCGGTGACTCTGCGGGGTTGGATCCGGGCAGGAGAGCGGGCGGACTTCTTGATGGGAGGTGGGAAGCAAGGTTCAGGGAAGCAGGCCGGCGTCGCCGAGGTCGCCGACGTTATGGGCCTTGACGAGGTTGGTGGAGCCGGCCACGCCGGGCGGGGATCCGGCGGCGAGGACCACGAGCTCGCCCGGTTGTGCCAGGTCCTTCTCCAGCAGCACGCGGTCCACCTGGCGGGTCATCTCGTCGGTGTGGGCGGCCTCTTCGGCCAGCATCGGCTGGATGCCCCACACCAGGGCCAGCTGGTTGCGGACCTGCTCGGTGGGCGAGAAGGCCAGGACCGGGCGGGTCGGCCGGAGCCGGGAGAGCCGCCGGGCGGTATCGCCGGACTGGGTGAAGGCGCAGATGGTCCTGGCCTCCAGCTGCGACGCGATCTCCACGGCGGCGCGGGTGATTGCACCGGCACGTGTCCTGGGCTGGCTGCCCAAGGGCGGGATCCGGTCCAGTCCGTGCTTCTCGGTGGATTCGATGATCCGGGCCATGGTCACCACGGTCTCCACCGGATATTTGCCCACGCTCGTCTCGCCCGAGAGCATGACGGCGTCCGCGCCGTCCAGCACCGCGTTGGCGCAGTCCGAGGCCTCGGCCCGGGTCGGCCTCGGGTTCTCGACCATGGATTCGAGCACCTGGGTGGCCACGATCACCGGCTTGGCCCACCGGCGGGCCAGTTCCACCGCCCGCTTCTGGACCACGGGCACGTCCTCGAGCGGCAGCTCCACGCCCAGGTCGCCGCGGGCCACCATGATCGCGTCGAAGGCATCGATGATTTCCTCGAGCGCGTCCACACCCTGCGGCTTCTCGATCTTCGCGATCACCGGGGCCCGGCGGCCCTCCTCATCCATGATCTCGTGAACCCGGGTGACGTCGGCGGCGCTTCGGACGAAGGACAGGGCGATGAAATCGACGCCCCGGCGGATGGCCCAGCGCAGGTCCTCTTCATCTTTCATGCTCAGGGCCGGCACGCTGACGGCCACGCCGGGGAGGTTGATGCCCTTGTTGTTGGACACCGTGCCGGCCACCGTCACTTCGGCGACAACGTTGTTGGCGGTGACCGCCACGGCGCGCAGGGCCACTTTGCCGTCATCGATCAGCAGGGTGTCGCCGGGACGGACGTCCCCGGGCAGGCCCTTGTAAGTCGTGGAGCACAGCTGTGCGGTGCCCTCCACGTCGTCCGTCGTGATGGTGAAGGTATCCCCCGCCGTGAGGATATGCGGGCCGTCCGCGAAACGGCCCAGCCGGATCTTTGGGCCCTGCAGGTCCGCCATCACGGCGACGGTGCGGCCCAGCTCGGCCGCGGCCTTGCGCACGTTGATGTACGTGTTGTCGTGTACCGCATGGTCGCCGTGGCTCATGTTCATGCGGGCCACGTCCACGCCGGCGTCGATAACCGCCAGCGTCTTCTCGTAGCTCGCTACCGCGGGGCCGAATGTAGCCACGATCTTTGCTCGTCTCATGAAACCTACCTAACTGTGGTTGGAGAAGTACCGGGGTGGTCTGCGGGTTCAGCCGATTCGGCCAGCTGCTCCGGCGGCGCGAACTGCGGCGTGGGTGCGATGCTTTAGCTGCCGAGCAACCTGCCGCTGGCCAAATCGACCAGGCCGCTCTTGGTGGGGGTTCCGCCGATATCGATGCCGATGATGGAAAGAGGCACAGGGAACTCCTTGCTCGGGATCAAGGTTTATTTAGGACGTTTATTTACACTCTAATTTTAAAACCGCCGGATTGCCATGGACTCACATAAATTTCGCGGTCCGACGGTGTAGGACGAACCGCGCGGACGACGGTGTCGCAGTAACTCTCTGGTGGCTTCTTCGATCTCGTGGCCCTTATCGGCCCCCATGGCAACCCGGCCTTCGACCGCCCCGGGGTCCGGTGCATCGTGAACCTGCCGGACCAAGCCTGCGAACTCCCCCGGACATCTTGCCCGGGACCGGGGAGATGTTTTCGGGGGCAGTGCCGGCGGAGGCCCTCCGGACTTCGATGCCGAAGCGTACAAATACCGCGCGCAGCGGATCCTCCCCGCAGCCGTCCTCCGGCTCCAATAATTCACACGAGGGGCCCTGGAGCGCTCCGGCCGCTTTCCGGCCGACCGACCGTCCCGATCGTTCAGTTGAGGGCTGACCGGGCGATCTCTCGTGCGCGGTTTCGAAACCGTGCATAGTGTGAAGGCGCATCCTCAACGCCGTCCCCGAGCGCGTTGTAGAGCAGCTCGGCACGGCTGTCGTTGACCCCGCAGAATCCCGCGATGCCGATGTTGAGGTGGTGCCGGATCATCCTGTCGTAGTCCCGCCTGGCAAAGAACTCCCGACTCTCCCCGGCCAGGCCTATCCACCGGATCTTCTCTAGGTTCGCCTTCCGGCCGCCGCCATAGAAAAGGCCGTGGTTCCACACCCGGTCAATGTAGCCCTTCATGATGGCCGGAAGCGAGAACCACCAGATGGGAAATACGAAGAAGACGATGTCGGCAGCCATGGTGCGGTTTGCATGGAAGATGACTTCCCGGGAGTACGGCTTGTCCGGGTTGTTCCAGTCCGGTTCGTCCGCCTCGCGAAGCGAGGCGTCGAACCCTTCCCGATAAAGATCGAGCTGATCAACCTCGGTGCCGGCGCGGACCAGCTCCTCCACAACCTCGCTGACCACAGCCGCCGTGAGCGAATCGACCCGCGGATGCGCCCAGATGACCTGAACCCGAACCTTTGGCAAGGGAACCTCCAACCCCATGTCAACCACCTTGATCATCGGCCCGGGACACCGTTCGGCATGCGGGCCGGATACAGGCCCCGGCCGGGCCTTCGGGTATCCAACCGGGCATGGTCTTACGGATCTGGCATCCGTCAAGGAACGGCCGGGTCCAGAAACTGCTTCTGGCCCATATCGCCGGACAGCCCCCGCACCCTCGACTACGACAGGGCCTGCCGGACCCATTGCGGGTCAGACGCCGGCCTTGGCCAGGAGTGCGTCGATCATCATGAAATACCGGTCCCGGTGGCCTCCCGAGTCCGGGTCCGCCATGTACTGAAGCGCTGCGCCGTCGAAGATGGTGATGAAGGCCCGGGCCAGTTCTTTGAAGTCCAACCTGCTCTGCTCGGCGCTTTTTTCCGCCGCCGTGGAAAAGACTCTTCCCAGTTCCGCTTCGTAGGCCGGGTAGATCCTGGCAGCCAGAGGGCTCCCGGCCGAGTTGCGGGTGGCCCAGGTAACGAGTTCGACCTGCGCCAGGATGTCTTCGGGCGCTTCCTCCAGCAGGCCCCAGTAGCCCTCGGCCACGTGTTCCAGTGCCTTGCGTAGGCCCGAATCCACGGGGACATCCGTGGAGAAGCGGCTCATATGCCGCAGCCAGTGTTCGGCCGCGGCATCCATCAGTTCATCCTTGTCGTTGAAGCAGTAGTGGACGGCTGCCAGTGGCGCGCCGGCTTCCTTGGCAATGGCCCGGAGGGTGATCGACTGCACCCCCTCGCGCTTCATCAGCTCCGCTGTGGCCGAGATCAACTGTTCTTTCCGTTCCTTGGCGGGGACTCGCAAGGTCTTATCCCTCCCACTCGGTTGTGCCGGAATGTCCGCAGCGTAACAATCTTGGACGTCTTTCTCAGACTATTGACTGGGACATCTGTCCGTGTAAGAGTAACACTCGTTTTCCGTGGTGTACATCACACCGAAGCCGAGCAAATTCCCTGGGGGACGAAGACATGACGACAGACAGTTCAACACGCGACGGCCTGACGACGGACGCGGAACCGATTGATTTCCGGGCCGCCCGGCCGCTGAAAAGCATGAAGCCCGAGTGGCACCGCATGCGGACCCGGCTGATCATTCCCGACTCGCTGGACCGCTGGGAAGGTTTTGCCCTGTCCGAGTGGGAACTGGCCGGCGCGGCCTGGGAGGACTTCCACCCGCACAGTGAGACGAACTTGGTGCTGGAAGGCGAACTGCACATCGAGTGTGAAGGCCGCACCGTGGTGCTGGGTCCCGGGGATGCGGCACGGGTCAACGCCGGCCGGACCGGCCGCTACTGGGCACCTGTCTACGCCCGGATGATTGCCGTCTACGGCCCCAATCCGGACGGGCTGGAATCCGATTCCTTCAAGTATTCGGAAATCTGAGGTCTTTTCGGCCCGGAGAGCACTGCCCATTCCTGCACAAGCCCTTCATTTCCCGGAGAGGACACGCCCATGTTCACTTTTCTGAGCCGTTCCCGAATGCCGGTCCTGGCCGCATCCGCGGCGGGCCTGGCGCTTCTGCTCACCGGCTGCACCCAGGCGGAAACCTCCGCCGTAGCCGACCGTCCTGCGCCATCGGCGGCTCCGCCGGAAGCCGGCGGCATCTTTGCCGATCCATCCAAGAACACCTTTCAGTCCCTGACCAAGGCGGCAACCGCCGCCGACTGGGCCGTGCCCGTCGAGGTCATTGGCTGCAACACCCCCGGATGCGACGGGGACCGGACCGCCGGGGTCTACACTCCGCTGCCGGCCGGCAGCGCCGAGGGGAAAACCATCTGCGCCCTCGTCCCGCACGTCAAGGATCCCTACTGGCTGGGCATTGACGAAGCCCTGGTTTCCGAAGCCAAGCGGTCGGGCGCCTCCCTGCAGGTCTACGAGGCCGGAGGGTACACCGAAATCAGCAAGCAGATCGACCAGCTGTCCAACTGCGTGGCCGGCGGGGCCGACGCGGTCCTGATCGGGGCCGTGAGCAATGAAGCCCTGAACAACAAGATCGACGAAATCACCGCCCAGGGGATCCCCGTCATCGACATGATCAACGGGGTGACGACCACCAGCGTCTCCGGCCGGGCGCTCTTTGACTACTGCACCCTCGGCGGGAACCTGGGCAAGCACCTGAAGGAGGTCGGCGAACCGGTCAAGGCCGTCTGGTTCCCCGGACCGGCCGGAGTCGGATCCCTTGAACAGCTGATGTCCTGCTTCAAGGAGCAGACGGCCGGATCGGACGTCGAGCTGCTGGGCGTCCAGTACGGCGACACCGGCAAGGACGCCCAGCTGGATCTGGTGGAGAACGCACTGGAGGCCTACCCGCAGATGAACTACATCCTCGGTTCCGCCACGACCGTCGACGCAGCGACCGGTCCCCTGACCGAACGCGGGCTGAAAGACAAGATCAAGACCGCCTCCTACTACTTCACCCCCGAGGTCGCCTCCCTGCTGAAATCCGGCGGCGCAACCTGCTCCAGCGCAGGAAACGACCTGATCCTGGCCAAGGTCGCCCTGGACATGGCCGCCAGGACCCTCACGGGAGAACCCCTGGTCGGCGGAGGACACATCGGCACCCCGGCCAACGTCATCTGCGGCCCGGCCGCCGGCAAGAAGTGGAACAACCTGGACCAGCTGATCCGGGAACTGAACCTGCCCTCCGAGGGCTTCCAGCCCGTCTTCAGCGTCAACTGAGGACCACCCCGATGACAACCAACACGACAATCCGGCGGTCCCGGAATACGGCTCCCGCCGCCATCGCGGTACAGGGCGTGACCAAACGGTTCCAGGGCTTCGCGGCACTGCGCGATGTGACAATCGAGTTCCTGCCCGGGCAGGTGCATGTGCTGTTCGGCGAGAACGGCGCGGGAAAATCCACCCTGATCGGCGTGCTGGCCGGAATCCACCGGCCGGATGAGGGAACCATCCTGCTGGACGGGCAGGAGATCCAGGCGGCCACTCCCCGCCGGGCGCGCGAGCTCGGCGTCGCAGCGGTCTTTCAGGAACCGGCGCTGGTTCCGCAGCTGACCGTCGCCGAGAACCTTGCCCTGGGCCGGGAGCCGGTTACCCGGGGACTGGTGGACCGGCGCGCCCTGCAGCGCAGGGCGGCGGAGGCGCTTGCGCGCATCGGCTCCTCGATCCGGCCGGATGCGTATGCGCGGGACCTCAGCCGCGCCGAGCAGCAGATCCTCGAGATTGCCCGGGCCCTGCAGGGCGAGGCCCGGGTGCTCATCCTTGACGAGCCCACGGCTTCCCTGACCGAGGACGAGACCGGCAGGCTCTTTGACGTGGTCCGAACCCTGCGCCGCGAGGGCCTGGCCGTCATCTACATCACGCACCGGATGGGCGAGATCCGGAAGATCGGGGACCGGGTGTCGGTGCTGCGCGACGGCGCACTGGTCCGCACCTGCCCGCTCGGGGACGTCACCGACGACGAACTGGTCACCCTCATGACCGGCCGCCAGGTGGGCGCTTTGTTTCCCGACATTCCGCACCGGCCCTGGGCCGCTGCCCTGGAACTGCGGCAGGTCTGCGGCGAGGGCGTCCGGGACATCAACCTTCATGTGCGCAGCGGGGAGGTGGTCGGACTGACGGGCCTGGTCGGGTCGGGAAAGGCCGAGATCGGCCGCCTGTGTTTCGGGCTGGCCAAGGTCACTTCCGGGCAGATCCGGCTCAACGGTGAGGACCGCGGCCCCGGGTCACCGTCGAAGCGGTTGCGGCAGGGCATGGTGTACTACCCCGGCGACCGCAAGCACGACGGCCTGATTGCCTCCCGCCCCGCCCGGGAGAATGTCTCCCTGTCCGCCCTGGGCCGGTGGACCCGTGCGGGGTTCCTCAACCGCCGGGCAGAAAGACTGGAGACGGAAGCCGTACTGCAGCGCCTGTCCCTGCGGCCGGCCAATCCGGACGCACTGCCGCCGACCTTTTCCGGCGGCAACCAGCAAAAGATCGTGCTCGCCCGCGGCTTTACCCGCCCCTACGGCATCCATATCTTCGACGAGCCCACGGCCGGCGTGGATGTCGGCGCGCGGGCCGAGATCTACGAGGCCATCAAGGACCTGGCCGCATCCGGGGCGGCGGTGCTGCTCATCTCCTCGGACCTGCCGGAAGTCGTCAACCTGGTCCACCGCGCCTACGTGGTCGCCGAGGGCCGGGTCGCCGGCGAATTCTCCGGGCCGGACCTGACCGAGGAAACCATACTGCCGACGTTTTTCACCCAGCACGAAAAGGAACAGGGCGCATGACGCAAACAGACCTCAGGACCCAATCATCCCTGCGGCCCGCTGCGGCTGCTGCCTCCGGGCCCCGGATCTCCATCGGCAATCTGATGCGCAGGCAATTCATCGCCTACGGCATCCTGCCGCTGCTGCTGGTGGTCCTGATCATCATCTTCGCCGCGGTGGAGCCCCGCTTCCTTTCGCCGACCAACATCATCAACGTGGCCCGGCAGGTCAGCTTCCTGGGCATCATCGCGATCGGGCAGATGCTCTACCTGATCACCAGGAACTACGACCTGTCCAACGGCGGGACCGTGGCCCTGTCCTCGATCATCTGCGCAACGGTGATGGTCTCGGCCGCACCCGGGAACCCGGGACTGGCGATCCTGCTCGGCTGCCTGGCCGCGCTGGCCGTCGGCCTGGCCGTGGGGCTCGCCAACGCCGTCCTCATTGCCGTCTTCAAGGTCAACTCGTTCATGGTGACCCTCGGCACCGGCTTCGCCGCCACAGGAATTGCGCTGCTCGTGGCCGGAGGCGTGCCGGTGACCGGGCTGCCCCGGGAGTTTTCCCGGAATTTCGGCACCTCCGCCATCCTGGGCATCCCCTTCCCCACCTTCGTGCTGATCCTGGTGCTCCTCGGCGCCTACGTGCTGCTGAACTGGACGCGCCTGGGACGGCAGGCCTACGCCGTCGGCGGGAACGAAAACGCCGCCTACCAGGCCGGCGTCAACGTCCGGCGCACCCTGATTTCCGTCATGGTCACCGGCAGCGTCCTGGCCGCCCTGGTCGGCGTGATGATCACCGCCAGGGTCTCCACCGGCGAAGCGAACATCGGCGTCCAGTACCCGATGCAGTCCATCATCGCCGCCGTCATCGGCGGCATCGCCCTGGCCGGCGGCGAGGGACGCGTGTCCGGGGCGTTCATGGGCGCGCTGTTCATCGTGCTGCTGAACAACGGCATGGACCTGATCCGGGTCCAGGGCTACGTCCAGGACATCCTGCTCGGCGCCCTGCTTGTCCTGGCCCTGCTGGTCGACCGGATCCGGACACGGGTCCGCGTCACCGCCCCGGCCGCCAAAATACCCACCCCATCCCCGCTTACCGCGGACAAAGGAGACAAATAATGACCGGCAAACGCACCATCCGCAACTTCATCAACGGCGAATACGTCGACGCCCTCGACGGGCAGACCCAGGACCTGATCGACCCCTTTAGCGGGGAAGTCTTTGCCGTCGCCCCGGTTTCCGGGGACGCCGACGTGGACGCGGCCTACCGGGCGGCCTCCGCCGCCTTCGACAGCTGGAAACGGACCACCCCGGCAGAGCGCCAGCTCGCCCTCCTTCGGCTCGCCGACGCCGTGGAGGAACGGCAGGATGAGCTCATCGCCCTGGAATCCCAGAACACCGGCAAGCCGACGGCCCTGGTCCGGTCCGAAGAAATCACCGGGATGGTCGACCACCTGCGCTTCTTCGGCGGCGCCGCCCGGGTCCTCGAAGGCAAGTCCGCCGGCGAGTACATGGCGGACCACACCTCGTGGATCCGCCGCGAGCCGGTCGGCGTGGTCGGCCAGATTGCACCCTGGAACTACCCGATGATGATGGCCGTATGGAAAATCGCCCCGGCCCTGGCCGGCGGCAACACCGTCGTCCTGAAACCGAGCGAGACCACCCCGGAGTCCACGCTGCTGCTGGCCGAGCTGGCCTCGCAGTTCCTGCCGGCCGGCGTGCTCAACGTGGTCTGCGGCGACGGCGGCACGGGCCGGAAGGTCGTCAGCCACCCCCGCGCCGACATGGTGTCCCTGACCGGGTCGGTCGGCGCCGGCATGGACGTGGCCGCCTCCGCCGCGCCGGATTTGAAGCGCGTGCACCTGGAGCTGGGCGGCAAGGCCCCGGTCATCATCTTCGACGACGCCGATGTCGAAGCGGCAGCCGAAGCCATTGCCATCGGCGGCTACTTCAATGCCGGCCAGGACTGCACCGCCTCCACCCGGGTTCTGGCTGCCCCCGGCGTCTATGACAGCTTTGTCGAGGCCCTCACCCGGCAGGCCGAAGCAGTCGTGACCGCCTACGACAGGGGGCTGGAAGACGAAGAAGCCCTGCTGCCGCCGCTGAACAACAGCCGGCAGTTCGAGCGGGTCTCCGGGTTCATCGACCGGCTCCCGGCCCATGCCGTTATCAATACCGGCGGCCGGCGGCTCGGCGAACGGGGCTTCCACTATGCCCCCACTGTCGTATCCAACCTGCGCCAGGACGACGAAATCGTTCAGAACGAAGTGTTCGGCCCGGTCATCACCGTGCAGAAGTTCACCGACGAGGCTCAGGCTCTGGAACTGGCCAATGGCGTCCCCTACGGGCTGGCCTCCTCGGTTTGGACCCGGGATTTCGGCCGGGCCATGCGCATGAGCCGGGAGCTGGACTTCGGCACCGTATGGATCAATACCCACATCCCGCTGGTGGCCGAAATGCCCCACGGCGGCTTCAAGCATTCCGGATACGGCAAGGACCTGTCCATGTACGGGCTCGACGACTACACCCGCATCAAGCACGTCATGGCCAATATCAACAGCTAGCCGCCCCCCCTGTGCCGGCCCGTCTCAGGCGGGCCGGCACAGGCGCAGCACCCGCATGCCCACCGGCAGCACTACCCGGCCCTTCCGGGCAGTGCTGCCGACAGTCCACGATCAATCCCGTTCCGGCCCGGAACAGGACTTGGAGCAGAAAATGACTGAAACTCTTCCCAGCCGTGCCGTCACCGATACCGTGACAGCAGCCCGCGAACACCTGTGGATGCACTTCGCGCCGCAGCCGCAGAACAACGAGGATCTGCCCCTGATTGTCAGGGGCGAGGGTGCCTACATCTACGATGAGGCAGGACGCCGCTACCTCGACGGGCTGGCAGGACTGTTCGTTGTCCAGGCCGGCCACGGCCGCGAGGAGCTGGCCCGGGTGATGGCGGCGCAGGCATCCGAACTGGCGTTCTTTCCCATCTGGTCCTATGCCAACCGGCCGGCTGCAGAACTGGCAGAACGCCTCGCAGGCCTGGCGCCGGGCAACCTCGACAGGGTCTTCTTCACCAATAGCGGCAGCGAGGCCGTGGAATCGGCGTGGAAGCTGGTCAAGCAGTACTTCAGGCTGACGGGCCGCCCCGGCAAACACAAGGTCATCTCCCGAATGACCGCCTACCACGGCACCACCCACGGCGCCCTGTCCATTACGGGAGTGCCGGAGCTCAAACAGGATTTCGAACCCCTGGTTCCCTCCGCGCACAAAACCGTCAACACGAACCTTTACCGCGCCCCGCTGCACGGAGATGATCCCGAGGCATTCGGCCGGTGGGCCGCTGACCAGATCGAACTGGCCATCCTGGCCGAGGGCGCGGACACGGTGGCCGCGGTGTTCCTTGAACCCGTCCAGAACTCCGGCGGCTGCTTCCCGCCGCCGCCCGGCTATTTCCAGCGCGTCCGGCAGATCTGCGACAAATACGACGTCCTGCTGGTCAGCGACGAGGTGATCTGCGCCTTCGGACGTCTGGGCACCTATTTTGGCGCGGACAAATTCGGTTACGAACCAGACATCATCACCTGCGCCAAGGGACTGACCAGCGGCTACGCCCCCATGGGCGCGATGATCGCCTCGGGGAAACTCTTCGAGCCCTTCGCCTCGGGCCGGAACATCTTCAAGCATGGCTATACCTTCGGCGGCCACCCCGTGGCCGCCGCCGTTGCCCTGGCGAACCTGGATATCTTTGAGCGCGAAGGACTGAACCGGCACGTCCTGACCCACGAGGCGGCCTTCAGGCGCACGCTGGAGAAACTGCACGACCTCGCCTTGGTCGGCGATATCCGCGGCGACGGCTATTTCTACGGAATCGAACTGGTCAAGGACAAATCCACCAAGGAAACATTCACCCCGGAGGAGAGCCAGCGGATCCTGAAGGGATTCCTCTCCAGGAAGCTCTTTGAGAACGGGCTTTACTGCCGTGCCGATGACCGCGGAGACCCGGTCATCCAGCTGTCCCCGCCCCTGACCATCGGCCAAAGCGAATTCGACGAAATAGAACAGATCCTGCGCCATACCCTGACCGAAGCCGAACAGCTCCTCTAGGCAGCATCGCCGGCCCTCCTGCATTCCCGAAAGGACTGCCATGACCACTTCCAGCCCGACCCCGCCGGCAGAACCGGCAACGGCGCCCATCGACTTTTGGCCCGCGCAGCCGCTGGCCGCCATGCGGAAGGACTGGCCGAACAACAGAGGCCGCTTCATCATCCCCAACCACCCTCACGGCTGGCACGATTACGCCCTGTCCGAATGGGAGCTGCAGGCCTCCGCCTGGGAAGACTTCCATCCCCATGACGAAACCAACTTCGTCGTCGAGGGCGAACTGCACATCGAAGCCGGCGGCACCACCGTCGTCCTGCGGGCCGGGGACACCGCCACGGTCAGGGGCGGCCGGACAGGACGTTACTGGGCACCGGACTACGCCAGAATGGTGGCCATCTACGGCCCTAATCCCGAAGGCCTTGGATCCCACTCCTTTAAGTACTGGGACCTCTAGCAGCCACGCCGCAGGCACCGCCAGCAACCGCAGGACAGCCGCCGCCACCCCTACCACTCAGGAGCATGACCATGACGCAGGAAACCACCTTTGCCGCCGGGCACCAGTTCATTGACGGCCGATACCGCCAAGGCCGCGGCGGGGAGGCCAAACGGGTCAACCCCGCCACCGGCGAGGTGGCCGAATGCATCCGCTACGCCGACATCGGCGACGTCGACGACGCGGTGACCGCAGCCGGGCGCGCCTACCACACCTGGTCCCGGGCCACTCCGGGGGAACGGTCGGACGTGATCCACCGGTTGGCGTCCGAGCTGGACAAGCGCGCCGGGCAGCTCGCCGCCGTCGAAACGGCGCAGACGGGCAAGTCCATCCGGCTGTCCACGCGGTTCGATGTGCCCGGCACGGTGGACAACGCGTCCTTCTTCGCCGGTGCCGCCCGGCAGCTTACCGGCCTGGCCGCCGGCGAGTACGGCGCCGGCGGCACCTCGATGATCCGGCGCGAGCCGATCGGCGTGATCGGCTCCATCGCCCCGTGGAACTACCCGCTGCAGATGGCCGCCTGGAAGATCCTGCCGGCCATCGCCGCCGGCAACACCATCGTGCTCAAGCCCTCCGAACTCACCCCGGGCACCGCGCTGCTTTTCGCCGGGGCGGCCAGGGATGCCGGGATCCCGGACGGGGTCATCAACATCGTCACCGGCACCGGAGCCGGCATCGGCGAACACCTGGTCACCCACCCGGGGGTGGCCATGGTCTCCTTCACGGGCTCCACCGCCGTGGGCCGGCGCATCATGGAGCTGGCCTCGCGCAGTGCCAAGCGGGTGCACCTGGAGCTGGGCGGCAAGGCCCCCTTCGTGGTGTTCGACGACGCCGGCCTCGAGGCCGCCGCACACGGTGCGGTGGCCGGGGCGATCATCAACGGCGGCCAGGACTGCACCGCCGCCACCCGCGCCTACGTCCAGGCCCCGCTGTTCGATGCCTTCACCGCCCGCGTTGCCGAACTGATGGACCGGGTGGTGGTCGGGGACCCGGCCGATGAGGACACGGACCTGGGCCCGCTGATCAGCCATACCCACCGGGACAGGGTCGCCGGCTTCGTCGAGCGCGCCCGCGCCGCCGGCGCCAAGGTCCTGGCCGGCGGGTATGCCCCCGGCGGGGAGCTGGCCGCCGGTGCGTTCTACCGGCCCACCCTGGTCACCGGGGCACCGCAGGAATCCGAGATCGTGCGGGAGGAGGTCTTCGGGCCTGTGCTGGCCGCACTGCCCTTCGAATCCGACGACGAGGGCCTGGCCCTGGCCAATGACACCGCCTACGGGCTGGCCGCCTCCGCGTGGACGCGCAGCCTGGACCGGTCCCTGCGGGCCGGCGCGGAAATCCAGGCCGGCTGCGTCTGGATCAACGAGCACATCCCGATCGTGTCTGAAATGCCCCATGGCGGCTACAAGGCCTCCGGCTTCGGCAAGGACATGTCCGCCTATTCACTGGAGGAATACACCAACATCAAGCACGTGATGCTTGGCCGGGACAAGTCCACGCACAAGGACTGGCACGACACGGTGTTCCGGCAGCGGGCCTGACAGCAGATACCGCAGCGCCGCACGCCCTGCCACGCGACCTCCGCGTCCTCGGGCAGTCAGCCCGCAGGAGGAACGCAGAGCAGCCCGGACATAGTCACGGTTGTCGGCGCTTTACGGGTGTGAGCCGGTGCCACAGGACCTGCCGATTTCTGAATTGTCACCGGCACCCGTTTTCGACAAGTCCCGGGTTCAGACGTCCTGCAGCCGGTCTTCGTGCTGCAGGCTAGTCTCCAGGGTCTTCTTCGGCGTTCGGTGCCGTCGGGTCGTCCAGCAGTGCGGAGCGGATCAGGAAGCGCTTGCCCTCGGGGGCTTCGACGGAGAAACCGCTGCCCCGGCCCGCCACCACGTCCACGGTCAGCCGGGTGTGCTTCCAGTAGACGAACTGCTCGCGGGAGATCCAGAATTCCAGCGGCCCGCAGCCGGGCAGTTCGAACACGCCGAGGAGCACATCGGCTTCCGCGGTGATGAATTCGCCCGCCGGGTAGCACATCGGCGAGGAGCCGTCGCAGCAGCCGCCGGACTGGTGGAACATGAGCGGGCCGTGGCTGCTCCAGAGTTTCTGCAGCAGTTCCACGGCGGGGCCGGCCAGCGCCACCCGGGAGAAGTTCTCCCCGGGCAGCGCCGACGCGGCCTCGAGCACGGTGTCGGGTCCGGTCATGGTTTAGAAGAACCCGAGCCTGTTCTCGTTGTAGCTGACCAGGAGGTTCTTGGTCTGCTGGTAGTGCTCGAGCATCATGGCGTGGTTCTCCCGGCCGATGCCGGAGGACTTGTAGCCGCCGAAGGCCGCCCCGGCGGGGTAGGCGTGGTAGTTGTTGATCCACACCCGCCCGGCCTGGATCTCGCGGCCGGCCCGGTAGGCCGTGTTGCCGTTGCGGGACCAGACGCCGGCGCCCAGGCCGTACAGCGTGTCGTTGGCGATCTGCACGGCCTCGGCATAGTCATTGAACCGGGTCACCGAGACCACCGGGCCGAAGATCTCCTCCTGGAAGATGCGCATGGAGTTGTTGCCCTCGAAGATCGTGGGCGCCACGTAGTAGCCCTCCGCCAGGTCGCCGGGCAGGATGTTGCGCCCGCCGCCGGTGAGCACCTTGGCGCCTTCCTGCCGGCCGATGTCGATGTAGGAGAGGATCTTCTCGAGCTGGTCGTTGGAGGCTTGGGCGCCGATCTGGGTGTCGGTGTCCAGCGGGTTGCCCTGGATGATCTTCTCGGTGCGGGCCAGCGCGTCGGCCATGAAGGAGTCGTAGATCGAGTCCTGGACCAGGGCCCGCGACGGGCAGGTGCACACCTCGCCCTGGTTGAAGGCGAAGAGCGCGAAGCCCTCCAGCGCCTTGTCGTAGAACGCATCCTGCTCGGCGGCGACGTCGGCGAAGAAGATGTTCGGGCTCTTGCCACCCAGTTCCAGGGTCACCGGGATCAGGTTCTGGGAGGCGTACTGGCTGATCAGCCGCCCGGTGGTGGTCTCGCCGGTGAAGGCGATCTTGCGGATCCGCGGGCTGGAGGCCAGCGGCTTGCCGGCCTCGGTGCCGAAGCCGTTGACCACGTTGACCACGCCGGCCGGCAGGATGTCGGCCAGCAGTTCCATCAGCACCAGGATCGAGGCCGGGGTCTGCTCGGCGGGCTTGAGCACCACGGCGTTGCCCGCGGCCAGCGCCGGGGCCAGCTTCCAGACCGCCATCAGGATCGGGAAGTTCCACGGAATGATCTGCCCGACCACCCCGAGCGGCTCGTGGAAGTGGTAGGCGGTGGTGTCCTCGTCGAGCTGGGAGAGCCGGCCCTCCTGGGCCCGGATCGCCGAGGCGAAGTAGCGGAAGTGGTCCGCCGCCAGCGGGATGTCGGCGGCGAGCGTCTCCCGCACGGCCTTGCCGTTGTCCCACGTCTCGGCGACGGCCAGCAGCTCCAGGTTCTCCTCGATCCGGTCCGCCACCTTGTTCAGCACCGCCGCCCGCTCGGCCACCGAGGTCCTGCCCCAGGCCGGTGCCGCCTTGTGCGCGGCGTCCAGCGCCAGCTCGATGTCCTCGGCGGTGCCCCGGGCCACCTCGCAGAACACCTTGCCGGTGACCGGGGAGATGTCCTCGAAGTACCGGCCCTTGACCGGGGCCACCCATTCGCCGCCGATCCAGTTCTCGTAGCGGGGCTTGAAGCTGACCTTGGCGCCGGGGCGGCCGGGCTGTGCGTATACCGTCATGGGTAGACTCCTTCGGCGAATCGTGTGCGGACAGACGTCCTCGTCTGCCGTCCCGAGCCTAGGCCGGGCAAGGTTGCATCCAGGTTGCGCCTGCGGAAGAGTCAGCGGCCGGACAGGTCCTGTTCCAGTCCCGTCAGATGGGCGACGACGGCGGCCCGGCGGGGCGAGCGCGGCGGCAGCAGCCGCAGCGCGCAGTGCCAGGCCTCGGCGTCGTACCTGGCCTCGGGCAGTTGGAGGTAGCGCAGCAGCGTGTCCGGGGAGCCGTCCGCCAGCACCGCCTCGCGCAGGGTCATGGCCACCTCGTGGCGGTAACGGACGATGCCGGGGGCCGCCGAGCGCGGCAGCAGTTCGCCCCGGTAGTGCTCCAGCGCCTGGCGGCGGGCCCCGCGGCGCAGCTGTGCGAGCACCCGGCCGGCGTCGGTGGCCAGTTCCTGCGGCAGCCGGTAGGGCCGCGACTGCGGCACCAGTACCGGGCAGTGGGCAGCCAGCAGGCGGCGCAGTCGGACCATTTCCGCCCGCAGCGTGGTCAGTCCGCCGGCGTCGGGATACAGCAGGTCCGCCAGTTCCTCAGCCCGCAGGCCCTGCGGATGCAGCCCGAGCAGGGTCAGGATCTCGGTGTGGCGCAGGGACAGCTCCAGCCGGCGTCCGGCGGCGGTCAGCCGGCCCTGGTCCCGGCCGGTGATTTCCAGCAGGCTGCCGGCGGTCCGGGGCGCGCGGGCGGCCCGGGGGACGGCGCCCTGGAGACGGTCGATGCGCAGCTGGGCCTCGGCGGCGGCCACCGCCGCCTGGACCAGCGGCAGGGTGTGCGGGGCCACCGCCTCGCGGCCCCCGGTGATGTCCACCACGCCGATTACCGCTCCGGTATCCGGATCATGGACCGGCACCGCCGTGCAACTCCAGGGATGCACCGCGGGGCTGAAGTGCTCGGCTTCGGAGACCTGCACGCCCCGCCCCAGGGCAAGCGCCGTCCCGGGAGCGTTGGTTCCCACGGCGGCCTCCGACCAATCGGCGCCGGGCAGGAACGCCATGGACTCGGCCCGCCGGCGCTGCGCCCGGTCCCCGTCCACCCACAGCAGCCGGCCCCGCTCGTCCCCGACGGCCACCAGCAGGCCGGTGTCCCGGGCCGGCAGCACCAGCAGCCGGCGGATTACCGGCATGACGTCGGCCAGCAGGTGGCACTGCCGGTAGTCCTCAAGGTCGCCGGTACCGAGCGCCGGTCGGGCTGCGGCCAATTCCGGCGACTTTAACGCGCCCAGCGAGCGCTGCCAGGAGTCGCGCACCTCCCGGCGCACTCCGCCCAGTGAGAGGCTGCGGCTTCCGGCACCGGCCAGCAGTTCATGGGCGGCACGGGCCTGCCGCCGGTGTGAAGACAGATCAATCCCAGGTTGCACCATTGCTCCACTCGGATAACTCGTACTAGTCGCGCAGCTGTCACCAAGGATGCCACGGTTCGGACCGATTTGAACGGTGACGCGGCATCTCTACAATTTTCGCCAAGCTGCAGGACCAACGGTGAACCGTCCGGACACCGCCCCTCGGGTTGCCTGGTCCTGCCAATGCCAGGTGGGGGCAAGACTCTGGCGGATACGTTCGACCGGCAGGAAGCAACTCCGAGGTTATGAATCAGGCAGTTCCGCCGTCCCATACCTCATAGTGCTCGGCCTTCGCATAGACACGTCTGCCGGTTAGTCTCAGGTTTTCGAGCAGTCGGTGATTTCATCATTCGGCCGGATCTGGATGTGCCGGCCGGCCAGGCCGGACCAATTGTGGATAAGCGTGTAAGTCATGCCCGCAGCGTTTCCGCAGATTCTCTCAGGTTAGAAACTCGTCTGGTATGGCGGCTGTAAGTCGCAGCTTCGGGTCCTGGAGCGCCTTGTCCTGCAGGGCCCGTGCCGAGAACCGGCACGGGCCCTGCAGGACAACCTCAGTCGGAAAAGGCTGGGCAGCGGTTGCGCCCGGTGGATTGCCTTGTGCCGTTAGATCTCCCGGTCCAGCTCCAGGGCCTTGAACGCGGCACCGGAGGGGTCGGTCACCACGGCCCAGCGGCCGAAGGCGATCGGCTGGTCCTGGACGTTGACCCCGCCGCCGGCCGCAAGCGCGGTTTCGGCCGCCTTGGCCTGGTCGGCGACCACGAACCAGGCCAGCCAGTGCGGCGGCAGGACGGCCTTCATCTCCTCGTGGATGGCGTTGACGCCGCGCAGCGGGGCTCCCTGCGCGTCGCGGAAGATGCTCAGCTCGTCTTCCACGTGCTCGATCCCGTTCTGCGGGAACAGGGCCTGCTGGAAGGCGGTGGCGGCCGGCAGGTCGTGGCTCATCACGTCCACCAGGGCCAGGCGCCCGGGTTCCGGCGAGGGCACGGAGGCTTCTTCCGGCGCCACGGAGGCGATGCCGAACAGCGGACCTTCCGGTTCCCGGAGGACGACGGCGGAGCCTGCCACTCCGGCCAGTGCCACCTGGTCCTGGACGACGACGGCGCCGGCGGCCACCGCGCGTTCGACGGCGCCCGGGACGTCACCGGTGCCGAGGAAGACCTTCCAGCCAGCCTCGGCGGGGCCGGCGGCCGGGTCGATGCGCAGCCCGGCGACGGGCACGCCGTCGAGGGTGAAGACGCCCGTGTCGCCGTCGAGCAACAGGTCCCAGCCGAGGACCTGGCGGTAGAAGCCGTCCAGGCCGTCGGCCGAGGAAGCGGTCAGTTCCTGCCAGACGGTTGCTCCGGCACTGTAGGTCTTCCGGTTTGCTTCGGTAGTCATGCGGTGGTTTCCCTTCGTCAGCGGTTCAGTGTTCAGGCCTGCAGGTGGGCGGTGCCGGTGTTGACCGAGAACAGCTCGAACGTGTCCGTCCGGGTGCGGGTGGTAAGGATGTCGCGGAAGTAGCGCTGCAGCGGCGCGCCGTCGGCGCTGTTCTGGCTGCCGGCGTTGTGCAGCATCAGGTCCACGGCTTTGAAGACCAGTTCCTCGGCCACGAAGTAAACCCCGTTCAGCCGCATGGAGCGGGACTCGTCGAACGCCTCGAACCCGGCGACGGAGCGGGCTGCGTACTCTTCGAACAGGCGGGAGCTGTTGACCAGGATGGACTGGGCGGCGTCCACATAGGAGATCGCCATCCCCAGCACCCGCTGCCACTCCTCGTACTCGGCGCGCATGGCGCCGTCCTTGATCCACGGGTGGCGGGTGTTCCGGATGATCTTTTCGAATTCGTCGACGGCCGCGTAGCCCAGGCCGACGGAGGTGGCGGCCACCTCCCCCTCGGCGAAGCCGAAGAAGGTGCCGGCGTAGACCGGATTGTTGTGCAGCTTCGAGCCCACGGTCTCGCCGGAGGTGGCCGCGGTCCAGTTTTCCTCGGAAATGCAGTAGTCCGGAACGAAGGCCTTCTCCGCCTTAATGCTGTTGGACCCGGAACCGCGCATGCCGATGACACGGCCCCAGTCGTCCTGGACCTCGTAGTCTTCCCGGCGCAGGATCATCCAGACCCGCCGCTCCGGGCCCCCGGGCTCTTCCCCGGGCAGGTAGGCGGTGGCCATGAAGTGGGTGGAGTACGGGGCCCCGGAGCAGTAGCGCCAGAAGCCGCTGACTTCCCAGCCGCCATCGACCCTTTCCACCGTCATGTTCTTGCCGTTGCCGCTGGCCGGGCAGATCATGTAGCCGTTCTCGCCGAACACTTCACGCTGGGCCCGCTCCTCGAAGAAGGAGCCCAGGGTCAGCGAGTGGCCCACGGACAGCGACAGGCACCAGGCGGTGGAGGGGCAGCCCCGGGCGATCTCGGCAATTACCTGGTAGAACGCGGACACGCCGAGCTCGAGCCCGCCGAACATCTTCGGCTGCAGCATGCGGTAGAAGCCGTGCTTGAGGAAGTACTCGTGCACTTCCTGCGAGTACTGGCCGTCGATTTCAGTCTGCGCCTGGGCTTCGCGCAGGCGCGGGCGGATGTCCCGGGCGCGGGCCAGCAGGCGCTCGAGTTCGAACCGGATGCCCGGGTCCTTTTCCGTCGGGACCTGGAGGCTGAACGGGCCGGCCAGGCCTGGTTCGAAGGATACCGCCGCTGCGGCCGCGGACGCGGCCGCAGCCGCAGCGGCGGGGGCCTGGGTAGTGACGGACGCTCTGGTCATGTTGCTGTCTCCATCGTGGTCGAAGTAACGGGTTGATCGGCGTTGGATCAATTCTGGAAGTGACGGAGAGGACCAACAATGTCCCGCAGCGACAAGCCTATGGCCTGCGGTAGTACCTGGTGCACAATCGGTTGCAGAATCGGTCCAGCTTCTAGTGCATTCTGTACACTCGGACGTAACGATCTTCGTCGACACCCTAATGAGGCCTGGATGCAGGACTTTTCGGCGCGTATCCCCCGTGCCATGCCGGCGCCCCCAAACCCTGGGCCGGCAGCAGGCGCGCAGGCTGCCCCGTTGGACAACGAACTGTGGGCGCTCATCCGCGCCGCACGGCAGGGTGGCCTGCAGGCTATTGTTGCGGCCCTGCACCAGGGCACCGGGGCCAGCACGGCGCTGTTCGACCTGAACGGCAACACCCTGGCCGCCGCCCCGTCCCGCACCCTGTGGGATTACAGCCGGGTCCTGGCCATCAGCCTGGATCCGGACCCCGAATCCTCCGTCACGGCGCGCCGGGTGCACGTGGAGAACGAACCCGTGGCCATCCTGGCCGCGGCCACCATCGGCAACAGCGCCCGCCTGCTTGAGGCAGGGGTGGATCTGGTAACCCTGGAGGTCGGACGGCTCCGTGCCCGCCAGGAAGGCCGGCGGGAGCTGACCCAGCATGTCATCGAAGACCTCGTCCACAACCGGGTTAGCCTGCAGGAAAGCAGCACCCGGCTGCGCAGCCTGGGTTTCGATCCGAACCGCCGGTACCGTGTGCTGCTGGGGCAGGCCCGCATGCGGCGCGAACGGTTGATTTCCGTGCCGTGGAATATCCACGCGCTCCTGAGCAACCAGCATGAGCCGTTCATCCGCGTCGTCGTCGAAGGCCGTATTTTCATGCTGGTGCCCGACGATCCCATGGTGGACCGGATTGCCCAGTACCTCCTCAGGCACCTGCAGGAGGTCGGATCCGAGGCTTCGGTCGGGATCAGTACCGCCTACACGGGCACCGGGGGCATCCGTGCGGGCTATTTCGAGGCCCTGTCCGCGTCCGAATCCGGCACCGGCATCCAATACCCCAGCATGGTGGACCTGGGCCACCTGCTGACCCTGACTACTACCGCCGTCCCGGTCCGGGACATCGCCGCGGCGGCCCTGCGGCCCCTGCTGGACTACGATGCCGGGCACGGCACCGAACTGGTCCGCACCCTGCACGCCTTCCTTACCGCAGACCGTTCACTCAATGCGGCTGCAGACGCCCTGTTCATCCACCGCAACACCCTCAGGTACCGGCTGCGGCAGATCGTCGACCTGCTGGGCCACGGCATTGACGGCACCCGGCAGCTCAGCAACCTCTGGCTGGCGCTCCAGGCGCTTGAAACCGGTGCGCCTGCCGCGGACGGAGACTGACCGGGCCGGTGTCCGGGAACGCTGACGGGGCTCCTGCCGAACGTTCCATCCGGCAGGCGCCCCGTGCGCGTTGGCCGGACCAACCGGCTCTGGCGGCCCGCTACTGAAGGGCTGCGGACAGGTTCCGGCTGCGGCGCCGCCGGTCGAGGGCGACGCCAATGAGGAACGCAACCACCGGGAGCACCTGCAGGGCGATGCTGGTGATGGCCGGGACTTCGCCGGTCAGGATGCCGAAATTGGCATAGGTCAGCACCAGGACGAGTCCGATCACGGCCACGGCCAGGGCGGGCGCAACCAGGGTCTGCCACGGCCTGGTGTCGGCCTTGGTGCGACGGAAGTAGCGGATCACGGCAATGCTGGTGATGACGAAGAGAGCCATCACGCTGATGGTGCCGACGGCAATGTGCCAGGGGAAGACCTGCAGCACCGGGTCCATGCCCAGCAGCACCCACACGAGCAGGGCAGCCGTCACGACGCCGGTGGACACCAGGGAAGCGAAGCTGGGCGAACGGTGCTTCTCATGGACGATGCCCAGCTTGCCCGGCAGCAGTCCGGCGTTGGCCAGCGAGTGCATGTACCGGGAGGTCACGTTCTGCAGGGAGAGCACGCAGGCGAACATGGAAATGATCAGGAACACCTGGACAATCTCGGAGAAGACCTTGCCCAGGAAGGCAGCCGCCGTCGCCAAGTACAGGTCGCCCGGATTCTGTTCGGCTGCCGGGACCAGTCCGTTCACGCCCCAGGCCTGCAGCAGCGACCAGAGGGCCAGGACGTAGAAAATGCCCGTGCCGATCACGGCAATGTAGGTGGCCCGCGGAATGGTGCGCTCCGGATTGCGGGCCTCGTCGCGGAAGATTGCCGTCGACTCGATGCCCATGAAGACACCGATGCCGAACATCACCGCCAGGCCCAGGGCGGGCGTGAAAATAACCTCCGGTGCCAGCCAGGAGGTGGCGGACAGGCCTTCGGGCCCGCCGCCCTGGAGAACGACCGCGACATTGATGATCAGCACCAGCGCCGCTTCGGTGATCAGGGCGAAGGCCAGGACCTTGGCGCTCAGGTCGATATTGCGGTAGCTGAAGTAGGCGGTCACGACGATGCCTGCCGCGACGTAGGCCCACCAGGGGATTTCGGGCGCCGCGCCGCCCGTCCATTTCTGCACCAGGTCGCCCAGCATAAACCCCATATAGGCGTAGACCCCGACCTGGACGCAGAAGTAGGTCAGCATGGCGACGAAGGCCGCCCCCGCACCGGCGCGGGGGCCGATCCCCTCGCCGACGTAGGAATAGAAAGCCCCCGGATTCTTCACGTGCGGGGTCATGGCGCAGAACCCGGTAATAAAGAGGCACATAATCAGGGTGCCGACGGCGTAGGCGAAGGTAATCCCGGGGCCGTTGGAAATCAGCAGGTTGATCGATGCCCCGGCGACAACCGTGAGCGGGGCGGCCACGGCCACCACCATGAAGACAATGGAGGCAGTCCCGAGATTGCCTGTTAGCCGGTGGCCGACGTCGGGCGGCGACTCGGCGCTTACCGCGCTGTTTTGGGTCATGACGGCAAAAGCCTTTCGCATAGGAGAATCCAGGAGAATGCGCTTTGTGTTCCCCGGCACAAAACGTGCTTTGAACATTAGGCAGATTCCCAGCCCGGACCTATGTGCGCCGAGGACAACCGTCGCCAAAAGAACTGTCCCGCGTGCACGCCCTTAGCGGCTACTGGGGATACCTGGCGTTAACTTCTTCCGCGTGCACATGCACGACGTCGAACAGGGACACCAGCCGTTCGCCGTCCCGGATGTGCGCAACGCCATAGGATTCCGGGGGCAGGGGACGGCTGAGCCCGAACAGCTGCCCGAAGGGATCCTCCAGAACGGCGTACCGGTTGTAGACGGTGTTATTGGCCGGGACCACGATCCTGGCCCCGGCTTCGATCCCCCGGGCTGCCACCCGGTCCACGTCATCAACCGCCAAGTACACCAGCCATTTGGTCATGCGGCTGTAGTCGAGGGGCCCCCGGAAACTGACGATGCCGGCTGCTTCGACCGGACCGGTGTGGATCAGGTGGAAATGGTAGGGATCGTCCACCACCGCATCAGCCCTGGCATTGAGCAGGTGGGCATAGAACCCGGCCGCGGCCGGTGCGTCGGCCGTGGAGTAGTCGCAGTTGGTGGCCCCGATGGCGTCGGCGCTGTCGTTCGCGCTGTCGCTCAGCCCCGTCCAGACCCCGAACGAGTCCACGCAGTACGCCCTGGATTTTCCGTCGGGCCCCCGAAGGTCCCGGCCCTGGCCCCCGCGCTCGGCGGCGCGCTGCTGGGCCGCGCGGACGTCGTCGACGTGGAAGACCGGGATCCAGCCCGGCGGCGGGCCCTCCGGCTCGGGGACCCGGACGGAACGTACCCCGCTGCCGGACAGGCGCTGCCAGGTGTCCCACACATCGCCCTCCGAGGCACCGCCGACCAGCCAGGCATAGAACTCGGAGCTGGCTTCGGTGTCTTCGGCAATCAGCTCAAGACCGACCAGCCTGGCGGGCGACATTGCGGCACTCATACCTCGAGTATGCCTGATGGAGGTGCTTCCGGGCTCCGGAAGCACCTCCTGAAGAGCAGCCCGGCCCCGCCCCATTTCAGGAAGCCAGCCGGTGGACCGCGGCGCGGTGGTACACCAGCGGGATTTCGTCCTCCGTCTGCAGCCGGTGGACGCTCAGGAGCGCAATACAGTGGTCGCCGGCGGCGACCTCCTGCACCAGGGAGCATTCCAGCCAGGCCGACGCGCCGCCGATCAGCACCGCGCCGGACGACAGCTCGGTAATGTCCACGCCGGAGAACCGGTCGCCCCGGCCGGCCAGCTGGAAAACGGCCTTGTCCTGTGTTTCGGCGAGGATGGAAATGCCGATCCGGCCGCCGCTGCGCAGTTTCTCCCAGGTCGAGGAACCGTTCTGGATGCAGACGGACACCAGAGCCGGGTCCATGGATACCGCGGCGAACGACGACGCCGCGAAACCTGCCGGCCGCCCCTCCACCAACGCCGCCAAGGCGACGACGCCGCTGGGGAACTGGGAAAAAGCGGCCTTTACCTGCTCGCGGGTCGGCTCGGCGAGCCGGAGAACCGATTCGGGGGTGGCGAGGGCGGTCATGGCTGTCCTTTCGCTGGATTGGATGCTGTCGCGGCGGCGTGTGCTCTACTGCCGCGCTGTACCACCAGTCTGGGCTCCCAACTGATGCCGGGCGATGTAACAAACCACAAGGATGCGCGGCCGGCTTGTCCTGTGTGCACAACCGGGCAGCGGAACTGCCAGACAAGCCGCAGGGCCCGGATCCGGTGCACCACCGGATCCGGGCCCTGCAACAGGGACAGGTCTTCTGCGCCTACGATGCCGGATCAGCCGGCTTCAGGCTTCGGAACCGCAGGTTCGGAAGCTCCTCCGCGCGGGGGAAGCCCGGCGGGGCGGCCAGGACATCCGGAATGCGGCTAAGCGCAATGCCGGCGGTGGCTTCGATGCCCGGCAGCGGGCTCACGCGCAGTGAGACCGGTTCGGCCAGCGACGGGACATGCACCGTGGCGACCGCGTATTCCTCCTCGCCGGGTTCGAAGACCTTGCCGATGAGACGGACCTCGATCTGCACGCCCTCGGACGTGGCCAGGGCCGCCGTTTCCACCGAGCCGGTGACCAGCCCCGGTTCCAGGACCAGGTCCAGGGCCGGAACGGGCAGCGGAACGGACGCGACGGTGGGTTCCAGCCGCACGTCCTCGGACACCACCTGCAGTCCGGCCAGCCCGGCGATCATCCGGGCGCACTGGCGCGAGATCACGTCCTGTCCCTCATGGGCGGCGGGATGGTACTCCTCGGGCCTGACACCGATCTGCAGGATCCTGAGCAGTTCCGGGCCGAAGGCGCCGAAGTCCCCGGCGCATTCGATCTCGATCCGTTCGGCGCCGTGGACCAGGCCGGCGAGCAGGACCGGCAGCCGGGCCATGACGACGTCGTTGATCCCGGTGCCCAGCAGCGTCGCCCCGCCCGCCTTGCCCGCGGCGTCGAGTTCGGCGGCAGTGACCGGGTCGTAGTCCCACGGATACAGCGCGTCCTCGCCGATGGTGAGGACGTTGATGCCTGCCGCCAGGCATTCCTTCGCCGGGCCCAGCAGGTCCGTCAGCGCCGTCGTCGTGAAGAACAAGGCAACGTCGGCCATGCCGCGGGTGGCCGTGAAGTCCGAAACGGGGCTCACGGCCAAGCCGCAGGGGACGCGCCCGACCACCTTCCCCAGGTCCTCGCCCACGTGGCTGGACCGGGTGAAGGCGCCGACGATCTCCGCGCTGTCGTCGATCAGCGAAGCGCAGGCGGACGCACCCGCGGCCCCAAGGCCGAATATCAGGTAGCGGGGATGGCTCATGGCTTCTCCTGTTTGTTAGTCGCCCAGCAGCGCCGGCTGCTTCTCCCAGATGGACTGAAGGGATTCACGTTCGGCCTCGATGCTTTCCTTGTCGAAGCGGAAGTACGAGCGCGGCGGCAGCAGCCCCCAGACGTTGGAGGAGTGCCGGTCGTCCGGGTACTCGCGCGGTTCGTGGGTGGCATCGAGCTGCTCCATGTCGCAGTAGAGCTCGATGAAGCAGTCGCCTTCGGGCAGCCGGACGTAGCCGGCCAGGTTGCCGCCGATGCCGTGGCGCACCGGGCCCCAGGGCATGACACGGCCGTACTGGGCCAGGTGGTCGAAGGACTGGCGGATCTGGCCCCAGTCCAGCATGTCGAAGGCGATGTGGTGGAAGTGCGCATCGCCGGTGTTCACGAACGCCATCACGTGATGGTCCGCGCCGATGTGCAGGAATGCCCCGGCGTTGGCACCGAGCTTGTCGGCCAGCTTCATCCCGACCACGTTGAGGTAGAAGTCCACCTGCCGGTGGATGTCGCCGGTCAGGTAGTTGACGTGGCCGAGCCTGCGCGGGGCGCCGATCCGGTGGTTGCGGGTGGTCTGGCGCCATTCGCGGGGGAACTTGTCCTGGCCCTGCTTCGGGCGGTATTCGACGAACTGGATGCCGTTGCCTTCCAGGTCCGCGAAGGTGACCCCCGCCTCGGAGCGGGTGTACTGGACCCGGTGCTCCTTCAGGTGCTTTTCGGCCTCGTCGAGGCTGAAGCCCGGCGCCAGCTGGTACGCGGCGTGGATAATGCCCGGCTTCGCGGCCTGCTGCAGGATCAGCGAGGGGTTTTCGTAGTTGCAGGCCAGCAGGCTCTGCCTGCCTTCCCGGCCGACCTGGGTCAGGCCGAACTCGTCTTCCCACTGATGGGTGGAGGCGTCCAGGTCCTCGACGCCCATGAGCACGTGGTCGATGTCGTGCAGCTTGATCATTGTTGCTCCTTTTACTGTGTCCGGCCCCGGCAGTCCGGGTTTTTGCGCCGCAAGCTTGTTTACTTTGCTGAACGTCAATACTACTATAATCACCAACGGTTGTACCGGCAATAGTTCTCCACATGTATAAGGAAGGCGACCATGACCAGTCCCCTGCTTGACCGCGACGCAACGCGGCCGGCCTTCGACGCCGACTACCTCGACCAACTCCTGGCCCGCGGCATCCAGGTCATCCGGGTGATCCACGCGGACCTGTTCGGTCGCCAGCGCGGCAAGCAGTACCCGGTGTCCTCGCTGCCGGGCCTGGCCAAAGGCATTGCCTATTCCAAGATGGCCAATGCCGAAGACCTGCTCGGGGTCCCGGTGGACGAGAAGGAATTCCCCGCGCTGGCCAACCACCCGGACCAGCACGCCTACCTGGACATGGACACCGCCTTCGTGCCGCCGTGGGAATCCGATTCGCTCTGGGTCCTGGCCCGCCTGTCCGAGGACGGGAAGCCCTCGGCCCTGTGCCCGCGCAGCCAGCTGGCCGCGGCCACGGCCCGGCTGCACGAAGACCTGGGCCTGCGCGCGGTGGCGGCCGGCGAGCCGGAGTTCTATCTCTTCCGCAAGGACGGGACCGGCAGCCGGACGCCGTACGCGCCCGACGGCGTCTCCTACACCATGGACCGGATCACCGACCCGGACGGGGCCGTGGGCCGGATCCACCGGCAGCTGATCGAGATGAACATCGGCGTGACCGTGGTCAACCGGGAGTTCTCCCCCGGCCAGTTCGAGATCAACCTCGCCCACAACGAGGCACTGTCCGCCGCCGACTCGGCCTTCCTGCTCAAGACCGGCATCAAGGAGCTGGCCGTCATTGAAGGCCTGGAAGCCAATTTCATGGCCAAGCCCGTCACCGGCGAGGAAGGCAGCAGCCTGCACGTCCACCTGTCCCTCTGGCAGGAGGACGAGAATGTCTTTGCCGCCCCCGACGGCGCGCTGAGCCCGGCGGCGCTGGCCGCCATCGCCGGCATCCAGCAGCATGCCCCGGCCATCATGGCCTTCGCCGCCCCGACGGTAAACTCCTACAAGCGCCTGACCGGCAACGGCCTGAGCCCGCGCACCAGCAACTGGGGAGAGGACAACCGGTTCACCTTCGTCCGCGTCCCGGCCGAACGCGGAGGCGCGACCCGGCTGGAACTGCGCGCCGGTGATGCCAGTGCTTCATCGCACCTGCTGATGGCCGCCATGATCCACGCCGCCGCCGACGGCATCCGGCGCGGCCTGGTCCCGGACGAGGCCGGGAAGCCGCTGCCGCGCAGCCTGGGCGAGTCCGTTGCCGCGCTCGAGGCCGACGAGGTGCTGCGGGCCGGCTTCGGCGACGAGTTCACCGCCGTCTACGCCGCGCTAAAGCGCCGCGAGATTGAAGCCTTCGAAGCCACGGTGACCGACTGGGAGTGGAACCTGTACCGGCGCCACGTCTAAGCCGGAAGATATCCGCGGCCGCTCTACTGGCCCGCATGGGGGTGCCCGGCCCACTGCGGGCCGGACACCCCCATGCCGTTGATTCTTCGCAATCCGGCAGACTGTATCAGTGGCCATATCTCCCAGCACCTTCAAGCCGAAAGTGTCTGCATGAAATCATCGTTCCGCCGCGAAAGGGCCGGCTACCGCTGGCTTACCCTGGTCACTGTGAGCCTCGGTCTGATGCTTATCGCCCTTGACAATTCGGTGCTGTACACCGCGCTCCCGACTTTGACGGCAGAGCTTGGCGCGACGCCGTCGGACACCCTGTGGATCATCAACGCCTATCCGCTCGTGATGGCCGGCTTCCTCCTTGGCGCCGGAACCCTGGGAGACAGGATCGGGCATCGCCGCATGTTCCTGGTTGGGATCACAGTGTTCGGTGCCGCCTCGCTCCTTGCCGCGTTTGCCCCGACGAGCGGCATCCTCATCGCGTCACGCGGCCTGCTGGCACTGGGGGCTGCCGCCATGATGCCTGCGACACTGGCTCTTATCAGATTAACGTTTACCGATGACAGGGAACGCAGCGTCGCGGTGGCAACGTGGAGCAGCACGGCGTTGATCGCAGCTGCCTTTGGTCCGATGGTGGGAGGGGTGCTGCTTGAACACTTCTGGTGGGGCTCGGTTTTCCTGATCAACGTTCCCATCGTACTGATTGCCATAGGGCTGGCATCGGCAGTCGCGCCTCACGACGAGCCCAACCCGCACAGCCGCTGGAACGCAATCTCCAGCCTCCAGGCAACTGCAGCCCTCGCCGGTTTGGTATTTGCGATTAAGTCTTCTGCTGCCGCCGATCCGGTCAGCGCCTCGTGTGCCGCATGCGTTGCGGCAATTGCCGGGTGGCTCTTCGTGAGGCGGCAGCGGGTGATGGAACACCCGCTGCTTGACCTTCAACTGTTCCGGCAGCCGCAGTTCGCCTCAGGCGTCGTGGCCGCACTCATTACGATGTTCATCATGGCAGGACTCCAACTGCTGATTACGCAGCGGTACCAGCTTGCCGACGGATACAGCCCGCTGCAGGCGGGACTGCTGGTGAGCGCCATAGCCCTGGGAGCGCTTCCGGCGAGCTTCCTGGCAAGCGCACTTGCCCACCGCCAGCCGGTCAGGAGGCTGCTGATCGGCGGCTTCACTGCAGTCCTGGTTGGGTTGCTGGTGGTCCTCCTTTCGCCGCCGACACTCGTGCCTGCAGTAGCCGCTGCCCTGCTCTTGGCTGGATTCGGCGTGGGACTGACGATGACCATCGCTTCCCTCTCCATTATTAACGGGGCCCCGCCGCACCGGGCAGGGATGGCGTCCGCCATCGAGGAGGTCTCCTACGAACTCGGCGCCCTCCTGGCCGTCGCCCTGCTCGGCAGCCTGCTGGCGGCATTCCGGAGTACGGGTCCGGTGGGCCGGGACAATATTTCAGGTCTGGTAGCCGGATATTCCTGGCTGCTTGCCCTGACCTGGATTATCACGGCGTCCACCATGGTTCTGCTCGCACGAATCCTGCGCGGCAAGACAGCGGACAGCCCAGCTTCGGAAAAATCGCCGACGTCGGCCTGACCTCGAGCCGATTCCGCAGCGGCATCCAGGCCGGGATGTCGAAGACCTCGGGGCCTGGTTGGCACCGGCCGAATGCCTAAAGGCAGGAGGGAAGGGCAATCACCACCAAACTGCCTCGCAGGACCGCGCCGGACGCCTATGTGAGGCTAGGCCTGCTGACCTGCTGACCGCGGTAGTGGCCCTGCTGGTCGGGCGCGGCGCGCGGAACCGGGGCTCGTTCCGGGCTGCCGTTATTCGTTGAAGGCTGCGGCGCGGGGGAAGGTGTGGACGATCCACACGGAGGCGTCACCGTTTTCCGCCTGCCAGCGGTGCGTCCGGTCCGCCGGATAGGTGGCGTAGTCGCCCTCGGCCAGCAGCACCTCGTGGCCCACCGGCCCCAGACGGATCTTGCCGGCCCGGACGAAGACATGCTCGCGGGCCCCGGCACCGTGGGAGGCGGAGACCTCACCCACTCCGTCCTTGAAGATTTGGGCGTGGATCTCCAAGGTGCCGGCACCGATGACCTGGCTGCGCAGGATATGCCCGAAGGAGGCGGCATCCGAGATGTCCTCGCCCTCGCCATCGTGCAAGACCTCCACCGGAGCACGCTCCGGCAACGCAATCAGGTCAGGGACCGTCACGTCGAAGGTCCGGGCAATGGCCAGCATGGTCTCCAGCGTCGGATTGGTCTGGCCCCGTTCGACCTTGAACAGGGTCGCCTTGGCCACTCCTGACCGCTCCCCCAGTTCGGACAGGGACAGCCCGTGGGTTTCGCGCAGCCGCCGAACGTTAGCCGAAAGCGCCTCAATGTGGTCGTTCATGCCGTCCATTTCTGCCTGCCCTGATGAAGCCATTGAAGACCGCTACCGGCCGCGGAGAGTCCTGCGGGAGGACTGTTAGTTTTTATAGTAAACGACACGGCTGGCAAGGGAACCTAGCCCCGCCGGCGCGGCAATTGGGCTAATTGAGGCCGGCCGGACGCCTCCGGTTAATATTCCGCCCCGTCTTGACCGTGGTGCGAGTCACATCTTATATTCTTAAATCGAACAATAGTACTTTTAAAACAAACGCAGACTTCCTGGCTTGAAGGGATGCATCGCGATGAGCAGAACAGAGATCCCGCCGCTCGGCGGGCCGCGGGCCTGGCGGCTGCAGGCCTCCACACCGTGGACCGGCCCATGGACGGCGTCGGATTCCTCGATGAGCAGCCTGACTTCCCCCAGCCGGTCATGAAATAGGAAGACCGCCATGACAACGATCAAATCCCCCAAATTCCTACTCGGCGTCCTCAGCCTCGTCCTGGCGCTGGCCGCCTGGGAGGCAGTTGCCCAAACCGGACGCTTCGGAAATACCATCCCGCCGATGTGGGAGACCCTGGGGCGGCTGGGCGAAATGCTCGGCGATAAGCGGCTCTGGGCCGCGATCTGGGACACGCTGGTTATTTCCCTCGCAGGATTCTTCCTGGCCATTGTCCTGGGCGTGGCCGCCGGTATTGCCATCGGCACCTCGCACGTCCTCCATCATGCCACCAGGGCGGCCCTGGAGTTCCTCAAGCCCATCCCCGTCATCGTCATCCTCCCCGTGGTGGTGCTGGTCCTGGGCCCGAAGTTCGAGATGAGCCTGTTCCTGGTCGTCTTCGGCTGCGCGCTCCCGATCCTGATCCAGACCGCTGCGGGCGTCGCAGACACCGATCCCGTGGCCCTGGATACGGCACGCTCCTATGGGATGGGGAAGTTCGAGACCCTGGTCCGCATCATCCTTCCCTCCGCCATGGCCTTCATTGCCAGTTCGGTGCGGATCTGTGCCCCGGGCGCGCTGATGATCGCCGTCGTCGCCGGGCTCTTCGGCGGCGGGCCGGGCATCGGCAGGACGCTGCTGCGCGCGACCTCGGCGGGAGCACACACGGATGTCTTCGCCATCGTGGTGATCACGGGCCTGCTCGGCCTGGCGTTCCAGTCCGGCAGCGTGCTGCTGGAGAAGAAGATCATGCACTGGCATCCCTCGCAGCGAACGGAGATTGCATCATGACCAGCGTGCCTACCGCACAGGCTGCCGCCCCTAAGCCGGCCCGAAAGACTGCCCGGGTGCGCCGCTCCGGCCCGACGCGGGCCTTCCTGCTGGCCGTGGAAATCGGTGTCCCGGTCCTGCTCATCCTCGCCTGGTGGACCCTGTCGGCATCCTCGACCAATGCGTTCTTTCCGCCGCTGGCCGAGATCCTGGTCCGGTTCCGGGAACTGTGGCTGTTCGACCATATGCTCAGCGACGTGCTGCCCAGCCTGGGCAACCTCGTGGCCGGCTTCGGGATTGCCGTGGCCGCCGGCCTGGCGGCCGGGTTCCTGCTCGCCGGCATCAAGCCGCTGTCCTGGCTGGCCGACCCGCTCATCCACTTCTGGCGGGCGATCCCGCCGGTGGCCGTGGTCCCGATCTTTGTGGCGGTCCTGGGCTACGGCAACGAAACGAGGGTTTTCAGCATTGTCCTGGCTGCGGTCTTCCCCACGCTGATCGCCACCGTGGACGGGCTGCGCTCGGTGGACCCGCTGCTGCGGGACGTGGGCCGCAGCTACCGGCTCTCCGGGCCGGAACGGATTTTCCAGCTGAACCTGCCGGCGGCCAGCCCGATGATCTTCTCCGGCATCCAGGTGAGCCTGCAGAACGCCTTCATTGTCATGGTCGCCTCCGAAATGCTCGGCCCGTCCACCGGGATCGGGGGCCTGACCCTGCTGGCCCAGCAGTCCTTCGCCACCGCGGACATGTGGGCCGGGATCCTGCTGCTCGGATTCCTCGGCTACGCCGCCAACGCCCTGTTCGATCTCGCCAAGACCCGGATCCTGTCCTGGTACTTTGACGCCCAGAAGCTTGGAGCCTCCTGATGACACACCTGTCCGAAAGCCCCGCCCCCGCCGTTTCCCCCGCCCCGTCCGCTGTCCCGGTACGCCTGGCCGCGACCTCCCTGGCCAAGTCCTACGGCGCCGGCCCGGCGGCCGTGCCGGTGATCGGGGACCTGACCTTCGAAGTTTCCGCCGGGGAAATCGCCTGCATCGTCGGCCCGTCCGGGGTCGGCAAGACCACCCTGCTCAAGTGCCTGGCCGGCCTGCACCCGCTCACCGCCGGGCAGATCGCCATCGACGGCCGTCCCGTGCAGGGACCCCCGCCGGAAATGGCCCTGGTGTTCCAGGAGTACACCCGCTCGCTGATGGCCTGGCTGAACGTGCGCCAGAACGTGCGCCTGCCCCTGCGCCACCTGCGGCTGGGCCGGGCCGAGGAGAACGCCCGCATCGACGAGGCCCTGGCCGCCGTGGGCCTGGCCGGCGCCGCGTCCAAGTACCCCTGGCAGCTCTCCGGCGGCATGCAGCAGCGCGTGGCCATCGCCCGGGCGCTGGCCTACCGGCCCGAGATCCTGGTCATGGACGAGCCCTTCGCCTCCGTGGATGCCCAGACCCGCTTCGAACTCGAGGACCTCTGCCTGCGCATCCGCGAGCAGTACGGCATGACCATCGTCGTGGTCACCCACGACATCGACGAGGCCGTGTACCTGTCCGACCGCATCATCGTCATCGGACGCAAGCCCGCCGTCGTCACCGAAATCCTGCCGGTGGAACTGCCCGGGGACCGCAACCAGATCACCACCCGCGCCCTGCCCGAATTCACCCGGCTGCGCACCCACGTCCTGCAGCTCATCCACGACGCCCACTAGCACCTGACGAAAGGCGCCCAAAGCCACGATGGAACTCCCTGTCAACTCCAATTCCTACCTGCCGCCCTTCCGGGGCGTGATCCGGGAGACGGCCGCGGAGTCCACCCCGGACTGGCCCGGACTGCGCCGCTACGACGGCTCCGCGCCGAACGTCGTCGTCGTCCTGGTCGACGACATGGGCTATAGCGATACCTCGCCGTACGGCAGCGAAATCGACACGCCTGCGCTGGAAGAACTGGCCTCCGACGGCTACCTGCTGACGAACTACCACACCACGCCGGTGTGCTCCCCGGCGCGGGCCTGCCTGCTGACGGGGCTGAACCCGCACCGGGCCGGCTTCGCGTCGGTGGCGCACGGCGACCCCGGCTACCCGCACAGCACCCTGGAGCTGGCCGAGAACATGCCCACCATTGCCGAAAGCTTCCGGTCGGCCGGCTACGCCACGTACATGGTGGGCAAGTGGCACCTGACCAAGGAATCGAAGATGCACGACGGGGCGGACAAGTCCTCCTGGCCCTGCCAGCGCGGCTTCGACCGCTACTTCGGGTCCATGGAAGGTTTTACCCAGCTCTTCACCCCGCACCGGCTGACCCGCGACAACAGCACGGTCCCGGTGGACCAGTACCCCGAGGACTATTTCCTCACTGACGATTTGACCGGCCAGGCCCTGGACATGCTGCGCACGCTCAAGGCCTCGGAGCCGGACAAGCCCTTCTTCCTCTACTACGCCCACCACGCGGTCCACGGACCGCTGCAGGCCAAACCGGAGGACATCGGCAAATACAAGGACACCTACAACCAAGGCTGGGATGCGGTGCGCCGGGCGCGGCACGCCGAACAGATCCGGCGCGGACTCTTCCCCGCCGGCACGCCCCTGCCCGAACCTTCCGAAGCCGGCCTCGGCATCAGCCCTTGGGACCAGCTGACCGGGGAAGAGCAGGAACGCTATGCCCGGTACATGGCCATCTATGCCGGGGCCGTGGACAACATCGACCAGAACCTCGGCCGGCTCGTCGAGCACCTGAAGTCCACCGGCCAGTACGAGAACACCATCATTGTCTTCACCTCGGACAACGGCGGCTCCGGGGAGGGCGGCGGCGAGGGAACCCGCAGCTACCTCAGCCAGTTCATCGAGGTCGACCAGATCCCCGCCGGCTGGGAAAGCGACATCCCCATGGACCTGGAGGACCTGGGCGGGCCGCGCTCGGCGGTGCATTACCCGCGCGGCTGGGGCAACGTGTCCAACACCCCGTTCCGGTACTACAAGGGCCACACCTTCGGCGGCGGTGTCCGCGCGCCGCTGGTCATCTCCTGGCCGGCCGGACTGCCCCGGGCCGCAGGCGATGACGGCATCCGGGACCAGTTCGCCTACGTCACCGACGTCGGACAAACCGTCCTCACCCTGGCCGGGGTGCCGATGCTGACCGGCCGGCACGGCCTGGATGCCCCGCCGGTGGACGGTGTCTCCTTCGATCCGTGGCTGCGCGATCCGCGGCTGCCGGCAACCCGGCAGGAGCAGTACTCCGAGTTCATCGGGCACCGGTTCTTTGTCTCGGGACGGTGGAAGCTGGTCACCGAGCACGCCTACGGGGAACGGCTCAGCCATGACGAGTGGGAGCTCTACGACCTGGCCGAGGACCCGACCGAAACCCGGAACCTGGCCGGTTTTCGGCCGGACATCGTCGCCGAACTGGCGGAGCGGTGGCAGGACGCCGCCCTGCAGAACGGGGTCTACCCGATCGACGACGGCACCATGATGCACTACCGGCCGGACACGGAGCTGGCCTATGAACAGCCCGTCACCCTCGAACACGCCTCGGCCCCGCTGGAACGCTACCGGTCCAGCAAGCTGACGAACCTGCGCTCCTTCGAAATCCGCACCTGGCTGGAAGATTCCGACGCCGAAGGCGTGATCGTCTCCCACGGAGATCCCTGCGGAGGCTATGTCCTCTTCATCGAGGACAACGAACTGCGGTTCACCTACAACGAATACGGCCGCCCCCACCGCATTTCGGCTCCGCGGCCCGCCGGCCCGGCCGAGGTATCGGTCCGCTTGGACATCCTGCCGGACCTGCGCTGGCGGATCGAGCTCCTGGTGGACAGCTCCCCCGTGGCCGGCCTGCCCTCGGTCATGATCCTGTTCCAGCTGGCGCCCATGACCGGCATCAGCGTTGGAGCGGACCAGGCGGGCCCAGTGGACTGGGACCTCTCCCGGCGCCACGGCCACTTCCCCTGGACCGGCACGCCGCTGCGGGTCACCTACCTGCCGGGCCCGAAGGCGGACTACAACCCTGAGGTGCTCATCGCCGCGACCACGGACCGGGAAAGCATCTTCGACTAACCCCGCCGCAGACCGCCACGAGCAGCGGGCGCAGGACGCCGGCAGAGACGGCGCCCTGCGCCCGTCTCCGGCCCTGCCCGGGACGGACTGGAGCACGAAGGGGTAGTTACGCCCGGCCAAACAGCGGCTGCATCCGGTAACGCTGCATCCGGTAACGCAGTACGGGAAAGTTCGTCTTGGATCCGGATCCACCTGAGGTCCTTGTTGTGTGTTTTAAAATTACATATATACTCTTTTAGTGACCATCATCCATCCCCCAGTTACCGGAGGTCAGTCATGACTCAGGCAATCCGTTTTGAAACCGCCGCCGGCGAAGTCCGCCTCGGCCGCCTCGAGGGCGAAACCATCATCGACGCCGGCGCCGCGCCGGCCCTCGGCTTCGACTCCACCCCCGAGGCCTGGGAAAACGTCAAGAACGCCGCCGGCACCAGCTACGCACTCAAGGACGTGAAGGTTTTGGCCCCGGTCCGCCCGCGCAAGCTGATCGCCATCGGCCTGAACTACCAGTCCCACGTGGAGGAAACCAACCTCAAGCACCCGGACGCCCCGGTGGTCTTCGCCAAGTTCCCCTCCTCCATCACCGGCCCGAACGACGCCATCGTCATCCCGCGCGAGGAAACCCGCCCGGACTTCGAGGGCGAGGTGGGCATCGTCATCTCCAAGCGCGGCTACCGCGTGGCCAAGGAAGACGCCTGGGACTACGTCGGCGGCTTCACCGCCCTCAACGACGTCTCCGGCCGCCGTGCCCAGCTGGAGACCCCAATGAGGCAGTTCACCCTGGGCAAGAGCTTCGACACCTTCACCCCGCTCGGCCCGGTCGTGGCCAGCGTCGACTCGGCGGCGGACAAGGACGCGGTGGACGTGCAGACCGTGATCAACGGCGAGACCATGCAAAAGGGCAACACCCGGGACCTGATCTTCGACATCCCGACCCTGATCGAATACCTCTCCCGCGGCCTGACCCTGGAGCCGGGCGATGTCATCGCCACCGGCACCCCCGGCGGCGTGGGCGACGAGCGCAAGCCTCCGCGCTACCTGCGCGACGGCGACGTCGTCGAGGTCACCGTGGCCGGCGTGGGCACCATCAGCAACCCGGTCAGGAATGAGGCCTGAGCCATGGAACTCTTCGTCGAAGGCAACAAGGACTACGTCTACGGCGGGAAGTTCACCGGCCCGGTCCAGCTCGAGATGATGCTCGAGGCCCCCGACGGCACCGAGCCGGACATCGCCCGCGTGCACTTCAGCGACGGCGCCGTCACCAACTGGCACTCCCATCCGGGCGGCCAGCTGCTCTACCTGGTCAGCGGCACCGGACGCGTGGGCAACAACGACGGCGAGCACACCGGCATCGTCCCGGGCACCCTGGTGCAGACCCCTGCCGACGAGAACCACTGGCACGGGGCGGACGACGGCGCCAACGCCGTCTGGCTCGCCATCACCTGGGGCACCACCTGCTGGCACGACCACTCCCCGCTGGAGCACTCCCGGCTGGAGGTGGCGTGAGCAGCAACGCTCCGCTCATCCTGGTCGTGGCGGACCGCAAGTCCGTCACGACCGGGGCGTGGGCCAACATCCCGAACAACGCCCTGCCGCACACCTACGTCCAGGCGGTCGAACAGGCCGGCGGCATGCCGGTGCTGCTGCCGCCCACCGACATGCTGCTGGCCAATGCCGAACGCCTGCTGGACATGGCCGACGGCGTGTTCCTGGCCGGCGGGCGCGACCTGGACGCCGCGCTCTACGGGCGCGAGAACCACCCGCTGAACGACACCCCGCTGCGGATCCGGGACGACCTGGAAATCGCCCTGGCCCGCGGCGCCCGCGACCGCGGCATGCCGGTACTCGGCGCCTGCCGCGGCATGCAGGTACTCAACGTCGCCTTCGGCGGCACCCTCGAGCAGCACCTGGGCGACCGGCTGGACATGACCCCGCACCGCGATACGGTCGGCGAGTTCACCTCGCACCCGGTCACCGTGGTACCGGATACCCGGCTCGCCGGCATCCTGGGCCCGTGCAGCTTCCCCATCGCCGCCCACCACCACCAGGCGGTGGACACCCTGGGCGAAGGGCTCGTGGCCACCGCCTACGCGGACGACGGCGTCGTCGAAGCCCTGGAGGCACCCGACGACACGTTCCTTTTGGGTGTCCAATGGCACCCGGAGGAACGCCTGGACCCCGAAGGCCTGCAGTTGCTGACGGCGTTCGTCGACGCCGCCGGCCGGTATCGGGCCGAAGCCAAGACCGCGGAAGCTGCGCTGCACCCCTGACAAGATAAGGACCACCCATGACGCAGACCCCCACCCCCACCCGTACCGCCGGTTACGCGGTGACCGATCCGGCCACGGGGACCGTACTGGAAACCTTCCCCACCGCCACCGATGACGAAGTCCTGGCGGCAGTGGCCGCCGCCCACCATGCCTTCCTCCAGTGGCGCACGGTGCCGGTGGCCGAACGTGCCCGGCGCGTCAAGCGTGCCGGCGAACTGTTCGCCGAGCGGGCCGACGAACTGGCCGCGATCATTACCCGGGAGATGGGCAAGCGGCTACCCGAGGCCAGGGGCGAGCTGGGCATCGTCGCCGCGATCTTCGACTACTACGGCACCGAAGGCCCGGCCATGCTGGCAGACCAGGAATTCCCCCCGCGCAGTGGCGGCCGCGCGCTGATCCAGAAGCGGCCGGTCGGCGCCCTGCTGGGCATCATGCCCTGGAACTACCCGCTGTACCAGGTAGCCCGGTTCGCCGCCCCGAACCTGGTCCTGGGCAACACGGTCCTCATCAAGCACGCCTCCAACTGCCCGGCCTCCGCGCAGGCCATCGCCGAAGTCCTTGAAGAGGCAGGCCTGCCCTCCGGCACGTACGTCAACCTCTATGCCGCGACGTCGCAGACGGAACTGATCATTGCCGATGACCGGATCCAGGGCATCTCCCTCACCGGCAGCGAGCGGGCCGGGGCGGCCGTGGCCGAAATCGCCGGCCGCCACCTGAAGAAGGTGGTCCTGGAACTGGGCGGTTCGGACCCGCTGATCGTGCTCGACAGCGATGACGTCGCCGCGACGGCCAGGGCCGCGTTCAAGTCGCGCCTGAGCAATGCCGGCCAGGCCTGCAACTCGCCCAAGCGCATGCTCGTCATGGATACGGTTTACGAGGAGTTCGTCCGGGAAATCTCCAGCCTGGCCCGTTTGCTGGTGCCGGGCGACCCGGCCGATCCGGCCACCACGATTGCCCCGATGTCCTCGGCCGCCGCAGCGGACGAGATCGTGGAGCAGATCGCCGACGCCGTCGCCCAGGGTGCCACGCTGCACACCGGCGGCGAGCGCCTGGCGGGCCCGGGCGCCTTCGTCTCCCCCGCCGTGCTCACCGATGTCACGGACGACATGCGCGTCTTCCACGAGGAGCTCTTCGGCCCGGTGATCGTGGTCTACCGGGTGGCGAGCGAGAATGAGGCCGTGGACCTGGCCAACAACTCCGTCTACGGCCTCGGCGCCTCGGTGTTCTGCACCGACGAGCAGCGCGCGGTGGCCCTGGCGGACCGGCTGGAGTGCGGGATGGTCTTCATCAACCGGGCCCCGGACTCCGAACCCGACCTGCCCTTCGGCGGGGTCAAGAAATCCGGCTTCGGCCGCGAGCTCGGCCCCTGGGGCCTGGACGAATTCGCGAACCTGAAGCTGGTGCGGATCTAAGGCATGCCTCCTTATCGGCATAGCCAGGTCAGGCAGGTATAGAGGGCATCGCCACCCGGCACGTGAGCGCAAGCTTGTCGTACCGGGTGGCGATGCCCGCCGTTGTTTGAAAAGGGTGAAGGACTGTTCCACTGCGGCCGGCCCTTCCCGTCGCAGGCGTGGCCTGCCGACGGCCGCGGAACGGCCTGACCCGCTGCCCGTCCGAGGAGGATGCATTACAGTCTTCCAGTCATTGGAATGCTGCATCCCACTACATGGGAAGAAGGGCGTAACTGTTATGGGTTATCGGATCGGGGTTCTTCCGGGCGACGGGATTGGTCCGGAGGTCACCGCGGCGGCCTGCATGGTGTTGAGCGCAGCAGCGGAACGCACCGGTGTGCGGCTGGAACTGACAGAGTATCCGGCCGGATCGGGGCTGTACCGCGACACCGGGGAGAGCATGTCGGAGGCAACGTTTGCGGCCCTGGAGACCGCGGACGCGGTGCTGTTGGGGGCCATGGGCATTCCCTCGGTACGCCGGCCCGACGGCACCGAGGAGGGACCGCAGGTTGATCTGCGGGACCGGTTCGGGCTTTTCGCGAGCCTGCGCCCGTGCCGCCGATACCCCGGGGTGCCCAGCCGCGTGGATGCACCGGGGGTCGACATGCTCGTGATCCGCGAGACCACCGAAGGGCTGTTCGCCGGCCGCCATGACCAGGCGGAGTCCTCACCAAACTCCGCCAGTGACCGCATGACGATTACGCGGGCCACCAGCGAGAAATTGTTCGAGCTCGCCTTCCGGGAGGCGCCTCGGCGGCGTGCGGCAGGCCGGTCGCCGGGGCGGGTAACCCTGCTCGACAAAGCCAACGCGCTGCGCAGCCAGGCCTTCCTGCGCAGCATCTTCCTCGAGGTGGCCACCCGCCATCCCGGGATCGAGTCCGAATGCCTCTACGTCGACGCGGGCATGATGCTGCTGGTCACCGCACCCGAGCGGTTCGACGTCGTGGTGAGCGAGAACATCTTCGGGGACATCGCCTCCGAGGTAGCCGCCGGCGTCGTCGGCGGCCTGGGGGTCGCCCCCTCCGGGGACGTCAGCGGGACGCGGGGCGTGTTCCAGCCCAGCCACGGATCTGCCCCCGACATCGCCGGGAAGGGCCTGGCCAACCCCGTGGCCGCGATCCTGTCGGGCGCGATGATGCTGCGGTGGCTGGGACAGCGCCGCGGCGACGAGCGCCTGCTCAAGGCCGCGGCCGCCATCGATGCCGCCGTGGAAGCCACCCTGGTCCGGGGACCGCGCACACCCGACATCGGCGGCAGCGCCGGCACGCGGGAGGTCACCGAGGCGATCCGTGCCTGGCTCGACACTCCCACCGCCCTTTCCCAGGCATAGGTCCTGATTTGGAAGGGCCGGCCCGGACGCGCGCAACTCCGGACCGGCCCTTAAAGCTCCAGGTTCGCTGGTCCCAGAGCAGGATGAAGATCTTTCGCACGGGCTCGACCACTTCCACGGTTCCGCTCCAGCCCGCGGAAAGGAGGTAACCTTCACCGGCCCGAACCTCTTTAGTGGTGCCGTTTTCGTGGGTGAGGCGCAACGAGCCGTCCACGATAAAGGCCGTTTCGGGCGAGGGAAGATCCTTGTAGGAGAATCCGTCCTGGTCGCAGGTCCACGCGGCAACAGTTCCGGCTCCTTCGCCGTCACCGAAGAGGACTGCCATCTGCATCGTCGGGGAGCCGAACACTTCCGTATACGGAGGCATGGCACCCGGATCCAGATCCCCCAGGCCGATTTCATCGAAGTTTACCGCGGCGAAATGCTGCAGGTTCATGTTTGTCACCATCTCCTTTGAATGGGGTTCCGGCAATACCGCCCGAACCGGTGATACACATCAATTCATATGCCTGAAATAAAGCAGCCGGCTATTGTCGCCAGCTATAATTGGGACCGCCCGCTGGCGGTTTGAACCTCAATTGAGGATAAGCACCGACAATGCGACCAAAAGAACCCTCAGGATACCCCTTCGGGATTTGACACATTCGGCCCCTTGCCTGATCCCGGACCGCCCCGCACGGCTGTCGGCGGTAGGGTCGTTTCTGACCGATCTGGGACAGGGACGAAACGGAACATGTCATGGTAGAAGCGAAGGCAGAGGGCCCGCACCCGGAGACGCGGCAGGTCCTGCTGGAGGCGGCGATCCGCTGCGTTGCCGAAAACGGGCTCTCCAAGCTCACCTACCGCTCCCTGGCCGCCCAGGCCGGCGTCACCCATGGGGCCGTCCAGCACCATTTCGGCACGATCGACGCCGTCCTCGAGCAGGCCCTGCAGTACAGCCTTGAGCAAAGCCTGGTCACGCTGGAACCGGCGGGATCGCCGGAGGCCTGGTTTGCGTCCATGTTCGATCTGGCTGAGAAGCGCCCCTCTCTGCTGATGTTCCAGTATGAACTCATTCTCGAATCCAAACGGCGCCCGCGCTTGGTACCCCACGTGTCACGGCTCTACGCAATGTACCGTGACGCCACGCGGCGGGCGCTGAATGCCTTCGGCCTCAGCGACGAGGCGGTCGCCGAGGCGGTCCTGGCGGCCGTCGACGGGATCATCTACCAACTGGTGACGCTTGAGGAAGGCCAACTGGTGCACACCCGGCGGGCGATCCAGGGCCTGAAGTCGTTGCTGGCGGCAAACCTCTAACAGCACCCAAGCCGGGTCCGCCGTTCGGCATCGAAGTGTGTCCGCCGCGCTTACGGCCGGACCGCTTTCCGCCGACCCGCTACCAGCCAACCCTTGCGCCACGGCACATTACATATGTAATGTAACGCGCAACACACGGCTTCCTCCATGTGCTCCTAGTACTCCTAAGACTCAAAACGGAGCTATATCCCATGTCCAAACTGATCGACAGTCCGCCGGCCACCGCGCAGATCGCGATTGTGGGGAGCGGACCCTCCGGATGCTATGCCGCACAGTTCCTCCGCAAGCTGTGCCCCACGGCGCGGATTGGCCTCTTCGAACGCCTGCCCGTACCCTTCGGGCTGGTCCGCTACGGTGTCGCCCCCGATCATCAAGGAACCAAATCCGTTGACCGCCAGTTCGACCGGCTGTTCTCGCGGGGCGACGTGGATTTCTTCGGCAACGTCGAGATCGGACGGGACCTTTCCCTCGAACAGCTGCGGGAGATGTTCGACGTCGTGCTCCTGGCCACCGGCCTTGCCGGCGACAACGTACTGGATGTTCCCGGCGCCGACCTGGCCGGCGTCTACGGCTCGGGGCGCGTGACGCGATTGTTCAACGAACATCCCGACGAGCAGGACGAACTGCCGCGTTTTGGCAGCAGGATTACCGTTGTCGGCAACGGCAACGTCGCGCTGGACGTAGTGCGGCTCCTGACCAAGCCGGCGGAGGCGTTTGCCGGATCGGACCTGTCCGAAGACACCCTGCGCAGGCTCGTCCCGGAAACCGTCAGGCACATCGATGTCGTCGGGCGGTCTGCGGCATCGAACGCCAAATTCAATCCCGTCGTGATGCGCGAACTGGGCAAGGTGCCGGGGGTGCGGTTCCTTGTCACGCACCATCAATCCGGAACTCCCTCGGAGGAATCGTCTGCCAGAGCCTCCGCATTGGAATACCTGGCCGCTTTGCCGTCCGACAACCATCGGTGCACTGTCCATTTCCACCTGGGTGTGCGGCCGCTGCGTCTTGAAGGCGACGGCACGGTTGAACGCCTCGTTGTCCAGGCAACCGGCAGGGAAGGCAGCACTACGGAATTCGAAACCGACTCCGTTGTCACCGCCCTTGGATTCGGCGACGATCCGGGCAGCCCGTTCAGCCGGGATGCCTTGGCTGAGGACGGCGCAGACCTGGCCGTTGGCAGGCTTGGCCGCGGACTGTTCTGTGCAGGGTGGTTCCACCGGGGGCCCCGAGGGACCATAGCGGAGAACCGCGCGGCTGTCCGCACGGTTGCCGAGGGCATCGCAGCATCCCTCGACGCGCATGCGCCAACACAAAAGCCCGGGGCGGCCGCCCTGCCTGCTGTTATTCAGGACTGCGCTGTCCGTTATCCGCAGTGGCAGCGCATCGATGCTGCCGAGCGTGACGCCGCATCGCCTGACCGCTGCCGGAGCAAGTTCCGGGACCGGTCGGCGATGATCGCCGTCGCCCGCGGCGAACACATCCATACCCCGGCTTATGCCTGACTGCGCCGGGGCATCCTCCATAGCCAACCCTGAAAGGAATTTCAATGAAGGTGACCGTTCTCTTCGGAACTGAAACCGGCAACGCCGAGATGGCAGCCGAAGACATTGCCGAGGTTCTCGGTTCTGTCGTAGAGAGCGCGGACGTGACGGCCATGGACGACTACGACGTCCGCGGGCTCGCGGACGAGGATCTGCTGGTAATCGTCAGCTCGACCTACGGCGAGGGCGAACTCCCGGCTTCCGCACAGCCATTCTTCGACGCGCTCCAGGCGGAACGGCCCGCGCTGGCCGGCCTTCGGTTCGGTGTATTCGGCCTGGGAGACAGTTCCTACGACACCTTTAACAATGCAAGCACCACGATTGCCGGCACTCTCACCTCCCTTGGCGCAACCCTGCACGGTGCACCGGGTGTCCATGATGCCTCCGGCGGCTCGTTCCTGACCGACATCGCCGGGATCTGGGCCAAAGAGTTCGCCGCCACGCTCTAGACCGCATCGCCACCACCACACCGCCTTGAATCTTTAGTCGACCTTGAATCTGTAGCCGAAAGGATCATTCAATGACGACCACGACGCCGAATGTCTCGGAGCTCCTGCCTGTGCGGGATCCGGAATTCATCGCCGACCCTTATCCGTATTACGCACGCCTGCGGGCCGAACACCCCGTTCTCCGAGTGGAAGAGGGCCTTTATCTCGTTTCCCGCTATGCGGATGTGGCGTCCCTGCTGCGCAGCCCCTCGCTCGGGATGAACGACATGGACTTCGGCGTCAGCGAGCCTGTCAAGCATTCGGCTCTGTCGCACTTTCGGTGGTGGTGCGGCTTCCGGGCTTCCCATGATGGGGCATGGCTGATGCGAAAATGCTGGTCGGGATGCTGTTCTCGGGGTTGTCGGCGTTGGTGATCGAAGAGATCGAAGACACCGGCGAGGTGATCGTGGTTCACGCGTCGACGCGTGGCGGGGCTGTGGAGTGCCCGGCGTGTGGGACGCCGACTCGCAGGATCCATGCCTTCCATGAGCGGATGCCGGCGGACGTGCCGGTCGATGGGCGCCGGGTGCTGCTGCGGGTGCGGGTACGGCGGATGCGATGTCCGGTCACCGGGTGCCCGCGGCAGACCTTCCGGGAGCAGGTCCCGGGGTTGCTGGAGCGCTATCAGCGGCGAACGGTCCGGTTGACCGGGCAGCTGCGCGGCGTTGTTCACGAGCTTGCCGGCCGTGCCTCTGCCCGGCTGCTGCCGGTCTTGGGGATCACCGCGGGGCGGGACACCGCCCTGCGGACGCTGCTGGGCATCGCGCTGCCCGAGCGCACGGTCCCAAGCGTGCTGGGGATCGACGACTTCGCGTTGCGACGCGGCCGGGACTACGCCACGGTGCTGATCGATGCCGACACCGGCGCCCGGATCGATGCGATCCCCGGTCGGGGCGCCGTAGTCGTTGCGGACTGGCTGCGCGCGCATCCGGGGGTGCGGACCGTGTGCCGGGACGGTTCGACAGCCTACGCCCAGGCCGTGCGGGACGCGCTGCCCGCAGCGGTCCAAGTCGCTGACCGGTGGCACCTGTGGCACGGACTGGCCGAGGCCGTGGCCAAGGAAGTCGCCGCCCACTCGGCCTGCTGGGCCGGAGCGACCGGGCTGCAGGAGGGGCCACGGGCCCGCAGCACGGCCGAGCGCTGGGCCCAGGTGCACGGCCTGCTGGACAAGGGTGTCGGCCTGTTGGACTGCTCCCGTCGGCTGAACCTGTCCCTGAACACCGTCAAACGATACGCCCGCGCCGGCGTCCCTGAGCGCCTCCAACGCGTCCCGAAGTACCGGCCGACCCTCGTGGACCCCTACCGGGAACACCTGCGCACCCGCCGGGCAGAGGAGCCCGGGGTGCCGGTCCAGCAGCTGCTGCGGGAGATCCGCGGGCTGGGCTACCAGGGCAGCTCAAACCTGCTGCACCGGTACCTGAACCAGGGCCGCGCCGAGGACGACCGCTCGCACCTCTCGCCCCGCCGTGCGGCCGGGCTCCTGCTGACCAGGCCGGACAGGCTCACCGCCGCACAGCAGGAACGCCTCGGCCAGCTCGCCGCAGCCTGCCCCGAGATCACCGCGATGCTCGGCCTGGTCCAGGTGTTCGCCACCCTTCTCAGACCCGAGGAGGCGAATGCCGCCAGACTCGAGGACTGGGCCCACGCCGCCCGTGCTGCGGACCTGCCCCACCTGCATTCCTTCGTCCGCGGACTCGAGCAGGACCGCGACGCGGTCGTCGCCGCGCTCACCAAGGCGCAGCACAACGGCAGAACCGAAGGCGTCAATACTAAGACCAAGATGCTCAAGCGACAGATGTATGGACGCGCCGGTTTCACCCTCCTGCGCCACCGCATCCTCCTCGCCTGAACCCGGCGCGGTCCACCACCAAAAGTACGACAGAGCCAAGCATTCGGTGCTCGGCCAGGATCCGCCCGCCCACACGCGCATGCGCAGGATCATCAACAAATGGTTCACTCCCAAAACGGCGCGCACCTGGGTTGAGCTCACCCGCAGCACCGTAGAAAACAACCTGGACGCCCTCGGCCCCTCCGGGGAGATCGAAGCCGTCCGGAACCTGAGCATCGTCCCTACCCAGACGTCCATGTCCCGCATCCTCGACATCCCGGTGGGCGACATCGACGAGATCAAGTTCCATGGCTACAACATCATGCGGTGTCTGGCACTTGGCTTCGACGAGGAAGATTTCCGGATCGCTACTGAATCGATGCGGTGGTGCCAGCAGCTCGCCCGTAACCTGATCACGTACAAACGGGCAAACCCTGGAACGGGCCTGGCCGACGACTTCGTCGGCGCGCTGGACCGGGGCGAACTGACCGAGGCCGAGGTCGTCGGCAACCTGATCCTGTTCGTCCAGGTAGGCCACCTCGATGTCAACCATCTCATCAGCAACGGACTGAGGTTGATGATCGAGCATCCGGACGTATACGAGGCCTACCGCATGGATCCGGCCGTCCGGCCGCAGATCATTAACGAGATCGTCCGTTTCGATCCTCCGGAGCTCTCCGCAACGAGGATTGCCCTCGACGACCTGGAAGTTGCCGGAACGGCCATTCCGGCCGGATCATACGTGATGATGTCGCTGGCCTCCGCCAACAGGGATGAAACGGTGTTTCCCGACGCCGGCACCTTCGACTACACCCGCCCCGTTGCGGCAAGCCAGCACCTGAGCTTCGGTGCAGGGGTGCACGGCTGCGCCGGCCAGGCTCTCGCGCGCGCCGAGGCAGAGGCCATCTTCTCCGCCGTGGCCTCCCGATACAGCCGGCTGGAAGCTGCCGGAGATCCCATGATCCGGCACACCACCTTCCTGCGGTACATCGATTCCCTGCCGATCCGCCTCTCGTAATTGCCGCCGGCGGCTCCGGCCGCCGTCGTCCTCCTGCTCCTAAACGATCGGCAGCAGATGGTATGCCGGCCCGGCTACGCTGCCTTGCCCCGCCCCGCTCCGGCCCAGAGTGCCGACGCTACGGCGATCAGCACGGATGCGAACATCACCAGCCCCAGCAACGCTTCATTGCCGGTTCCGCCCAGGCCGACCAGCGGCGCAACCACCGCGCCAATGAGGAATTCGGCCGCACCGATCACCGCGGCCGCCGTGCCGGCGGCGCGGGGAGCCTGCTCGATGGCCAGAGCCGTGGCATTGCCCAGGATCAGGCCGAGCCCGGCGACCAGGACAAAGAACAGCACCAGCGTGCCGGCCAGGCTTCCGGCCCCCAACAAGGCGAGTACCAGGTAGGAGCCCGCCGCGCCCAGCATCAGCAGCTGTCCGGCCCCCAGCAGTGCCTGCGGGCTGACCCTGCCGGCCAGCCGGGCACTCACCGCGCTTAGCACGGCGATACCTGCCGCGTTCACCGCGAAAGCCACCGAGTACCAGCCCGGTGACAGGCCGTACAGATTCTGGAGGATGAACGGCGAGCCCGCTATATAGGCGAACATCGCTGCCAGTCCGAAGCCCACCGCCAGGCAGTACCCGAGGAACCGGCGGTTGCGCAGCACTTCGGCTGTGGAACGCAGCAGGGCGGCCAGCCCGCCGGCCTGGCGCCGGTCCGGCGGCAGGCTCTCGCGCACGAACAGCAAAGTCAGCAGCCACAGCACCACGGCCGCGCCGGCCAGTACGCCGAAGACACCGCGCCAGCCCATCAGCTCGACAACCACCCCGCCGATCAGCGGGGCCGCGACCGGGGCAATGCCCTGGATCGCCATCATGAGGGAAAACAGCCGTGCCGCCTGCCGGCCCGACGTCCGGTCCGCCAAGACGGCCCGGGCGAGCACCACCCCGGCCGCGCCCGAGGCGCCCTGGAGGAACCGCAGCAGGATCAGGATCTCCACATTCGGGGCCAGGGCACACAGCAGGGTGGCCAGGGCACAGACGGCAGAACCCCACAACATCAGACCGCGCCGGCCGAACTGGTCCGACAGCGGGCCGAACACCAGCTGTCCGGCGGCCAATCCGACCATGAAGGCGGTCAGCGTCAGCTGTACCGCGAAGGCCTCGGCCCCCAGGTCCCGCGCCAGCTGCGGTAACCCGGGCAGGTAGATGTCGATGGCCAGCTGCGGTATCGCGGAGACGGCGGCCAGCACCACCACCAGGAACAACGACGGCGGGGCCTGGACACCGTGCGTGTGACCGGCTTCTTTCTGTGGCCCGACGGCATCGACGGTTTGGCTGATACTGCCTGCCTGGTCCTTCATCATTCCACCCCCTCTATTCCGAGAGCAGGTAGAACACCTTCCGCACCGGCTCCAGGGCCTCGAAGGTCCCTGACCAGCCGGCCGGAAGGCTGTAGCCCTGCCCTGCGGAGACCTCGGTCACGGTTCCGCTGTCCTCGGTGAGCCGGGCCCTGCCCTGAAGCAGAAACGCCGACTCCCCCGACGGCAGGTTGGTATAGGTAAAGCCGTCCCGTTCGGCCGTCCAGGCCGCCATGGTCCCGGCACTTTCGCCGTCGCCGGCAAGGAGGCAAATCCTGATTTCGGGGTTGCCGTTGATCGTTGCCCACGGCGGCAGGTCACTGCCGTCCTCCAGGTCAAGGTTGGCGAACGTCTGCATATTAAAAAGGCGGGTGGGCACTAGGGCGTGTCTCCTCAGTAGATGCGTTGCGGGCCGGAGTGCCTGCAAACGCTGAAACGGTGCCGGCTATGGGTCAGAAGGACCTGTGCCGGTGATCAAGCTGTTCGGTGTAGCCGAAGGGGACCGCATCGCTGAGCCCGACGGTGAAGTGCCCGTCCCCCAGGCGGGTGACCAGGATGCCGTGCCGGCCGCCGCGCAGGGCGATTCCGATCATCCGGTCGACCGCCGCGTTCAAGCTGCGGTCCATGGCGGCCCGGTCAGCGACCCTGAGTTCGACAAGGGTTTCAGCCTTGGTGTTCACGAGCAAACCCGCACCTCTTCGCATACCGGCAGGACCGTATGGCCCTGCGCCTTCTCATACAGGGCCCGCGGTTCGACCCCCTGGGCCGCAATCCAGAGCGCCCCGGCAGCGGCGCTTACGGCCTCCACGTGACCGGTCCGGATGGTGCGCCCGTCTTTCAGGATCTGCACCTGCCGGCCGACCAGGTCCTTCCACTCTGCATGGCTTCCCATGACAATGCCTTTCGTCGTGCGAATTGTTGATGCGGTGTACGCCACAGGGTCTGTCCGTCCCGTGACGTCGCGCCGAGGCCTACAGGGGCAGGATATGGGGCCATCCTGCAGTCGCTTCAGGCGGTGGGCGGTGCCAATAAAGCGACACGTTCCAGTAGTTCCCCGTGGTTGAAGGATGGTGTGTTCCCAGCATTGTCCGGGATCGAGGCGGACTCCATGTCCACGCGGACAACGACCCCCGCCCCGGCCGTACCCTTTGCACACAATTCCGGGACGAGCCGGCAGGAACCGGATACGGCATGCGGACGACGGCGGCGCCCGGTGGGGGGCGGGCACCGCCGTCGTCCAGTCAATTGACCTATCGGCACGGAAGCGAACCGGCCGGCACGGCTTAGCCGCGCTTGAGGAAGTTGACGTCGTCCGGGCTGAACAGCTTGTTGCTGGTCCAGCCGTTGAGGTCGTACTGGTCCATGCAGTTCTCCACCAGGGACCGGGCGTGGTCCAGGGTGCCGTCCGTCCGGGCCGCCTCGTGGAGGGTCAGATGGCACAGCTCCGGCTGGCCAAAGTAATTGTGCTCGTACAACTCGTGCCGCGCACCGAACTCCGAGCCGATCGCATCCCAGAGCAGCTTCATGGTCTTGGAGCGGTCCAGGGCGGTCTTGCCGTTCGAGCCGCGCAGGTAGCGGTCCAGGTACGGACGCATCTCGGGGGTCTGGAAATCGATGGCGTTCGAGTTCAGGTAGATCAGTCCCGAGGCCACCACCGTCTCGATGATCTCGCGGATCCGCCGGTTCATGGACGAGGCCATGGACGCGTAGGCCCAGCCGTAGGCCCGGTTCGGGTCCAGCGTGCCGCCCCAGCCGACGGTGGCGTTCTCGATCATGCCGTCACGCAGGGCGTTGACGGCATGCCGGTAACCGATCACCTCGCCCAGCCCCGCCTGCACGCCGCGGAACTGCCCGGCACCGGTGATCTCCAAGGCCTTGCTCAGCGCGCCGATGAAGAAGTCCAGCTTCACACCGAACCGGGTGGACGCCTGCAGCACCGCCCGGCCCTCCCAGCCGGAAGCGCTGTCGAACTCGGCGAGCTTTTGCGGGTCGTAGATCAGGACGTTCTCCCACGGGATCAGCGCCTCGTCGAAGATCAGCACGGCGTCGTTCTCGTCCAGCCGCGAGGACAGCGGGTAGTCGAACGGGCTGGCGGCACGGGTTGCCACCGCCTCATAGGAGGCGCGCGAGATCATCTTGACGCCCTTGCCGTTGGTCGGGGCCAGGAAGGTGATGGCGAAGGACTTGTCCTTCAGCGGGGCGCCGGCGTGCGAGACGTAGACGTACTGCGTGGTCGGCGACCCGGTGGCCACCACCTTGGCGCCGCTGACGATGATGCCCTTGTCGGTTTCCTTCTCCACCCGGACGTAGACGTCCTTGACGTCCTCGGCGGCGCGGGCGCGGTCCACCGGCGGGTGCACGATGGCGTGGCCGATATGCAGGACGCGTTCCTGGGTTTCCCTGTACCAGTAGCGGGCGTTGTCGGCGAACTCGCCGAAGTACTCGGGGTTGGCGCCCAGGCCGGTGATCAGCGAGGCCTTGTAGTCCGGGGAGCGGCCCATCCAGCCGAACACCAATTCCTGCCAGGTCCGGATGGCCTCGCGGCTGGCGCGCAGGTCGTCCTTGCTGCGGGCGACCTTGAAGAACGGATGGGTCAGCCCGCCGTTGCCGGTATCCGTCGGCGCGGTCATGACCTGGCGCGTGGCCGGATCATGCAGGGCATCGTAAAGGCCGGCCAGGGACCGGGCGGAGTTGCGGAAGGCCGGGTGGACGGTCACGTCCTGGACACGCTCGCCGTAGATCCAGACCTCGCGGCCGTCCCGCAGGCTCTCGAGGAACTCGTCCCCGGTCTGCATGCGTCCCCGGTTCGGGGCCGCGACATCGGCCACCGGCTGTGCCTGGTGCTGCTCCGAGGCCAGGGTCTCGTTTTCGCTGACAGCTGTCACTGTTGGATTCCTTTCGCGAGGGCGCCGAACCGGCCGGCATGGAAGGTGAGGGGCTGGCCGCCGGCATGGGAAAGCCGGTCCACGCGGCCGATGAACAGGGTATGGTCGCCGGCCCGGTGCCGGTCCACGATGGTGCAGGACAGGTGCCCGACGGCGCCGTCGATCAGCGCCATGCCGTCCTGCCAGACGAAGCGCGGGGCCGTGCCGGCGGGTTTGCCGGCGAAATGGCTGGCGGTCTCCTGCTGGTCGTGGCCGAGGATGCTGACGCCGTAGCGCAACCCGGCCATGAGGCGGGCATGCATTTTCGCGCGCTCGCCGATGGAGACCAACACCAGCGGAGGATCCAAGGAAACCGAGACGAATCCGTTGGCTGTCATGCCGTGGACTTCACCGTCGTCGGACACGGCCGTGACGATGACTACACCGCTGGCGAAGCTGCCCAGGGTGCGGCGAAATTCCATCGGGTCGATGGCGGGAACTGGTTCGAGAAGTTGTGTACCGTTGTACATAACTTGAGATGCTAGAGAACTGTGAGGCCGAGCACAAGAGTTTGCGGGAAAGTTTTTTTGATCCCGGAATTCTGAAGGAAATGCGGCGGCGGGTTGACGCCGCAGCACGGAGTGGAACCCGACTGCACTGGCATACGGATGTACGCAAATCCCGACAGGCAACACTTTCATGCGGGAACCAAGAGCATTTATGTACATTTGACTCGTGACCTTGCAGCAAACCCGCACCAAGCGCCGCCCCAACGATCCGGCCCGACGGCAAAGAATCATCGAAGCCGCCGCCCGAGTGGTCGCCGAACACGGGGTCGATGCACTGACGTTCCGCGCGGCCGCCAGCAGGGCCAAGGTCCCGCTGGGTTCGACCACCTACTACTTTGCGGACAAGGAGGACCTGCTCGCTTCCACCGTCCGGGCCATCCGCGAACGCAACCAGAAGTCCTTCCAGGACATGCTCGAGCCCCTGATTGCCGAGCACGGACTGGCCGGCGGCCTGGCCGCCCTGGTCGAGGAAGTGACCGTGCGCCAGCGCCCCCAACTGGTCCTCGAGTACGGCCTGTACCTGAGCACCCTGCACAGGCCGGCCCTCAGGCCGGACATCACCCAATGGCTCATGGAAGCCACCGTGCGCCCCTACTGCGACGAGCAGACCGCCAGGCTCCTCGGCTTCACCCTCGAAGGCATTCTCCTGCAGTCCGTCATGGAGGACGTCATGTTCTTCGCCACCGACGTCGAACCGATGCTGGCCAAGATCACCGACGGCAAATAGGCCGCCGCGGGCCGCCCGGCCGCCTCCCTGCCCGCATGCCGCCTAGCATCCAGGACGGCAACCCACAAGGGGAAGCAGGGCCGAAACCCCTCCGGCATCCCGAATTCACATAACGCCGGACACTTTACAAGCGACGCCGGTTACTGTAATAAACATTCAGTAACGCACGTCACACCCTGCCGGGGGCCAGCCACCCCGTGCGGTTCCCAACTTCAGGAGGACCCGGTGTCCGCTTCCACAACTCCCGGCCTTGATCCGCAGTCGACGACGAACCCGCGGACGCTCACGAGCACCAAGATCATTGTCTTGATCGTGGCCGCCCTTACCCCGCTCTCAGTTGTCGTAGGAACCCTGCCGCTCGGCCTGGCCTTCGGCGGCCCCTCTACAGCGCTGATGTTCGTCGCCTCCGGCCTGATCATCGGCCTGTTCTGCGTCGGTTATGTCCAGATGGTCCGCCGGATCACCCGCCCGGGCGCGTTCTTCAACTACATCGCCCGGGGACTCGGCCGCCCTGCCGGTGTCGGCGCCGCCATGATCGCGGTCATCACCTACTGCATCGGCCTGATCGCCGTCTACGCGGTCCAGGCCTTCGTCACGCAGGAGATCCTGGCCGGCTTCGGCCTCGCCGTCCCCTGGCAGGCGTGCTTCCTGGTCCAGCTGCTGCTCGTCACCGTCCTGGCCTACCGGAAGATCGATCTGAGCGCCCGGGTGACCTTCGTGATCGTCGCCCTGGAGCTGCTGGTCCTGCTGGCGCTGGTCACAGCGATCGTGGCACAGAAGGGGCCGGCCGCCTTCCCCCTCGACGCTATTTCGCCGTCGGTCATGGGCATCGGCCAGTGGACCGTAGCCTTCGTGTTCGCCATCCTCTGCTACCAGGGCTTCGAAGCCGGCGCGCTGTACGCACCGGAGGCGAAGGATCCCGAACGCACCGTGCCGCGCGCCCTCTATGGTGCCCTGATCGTCCTGACCGCTTCCTTCGCCATCGTCGCCTGGGTGCTGACCGGGGTAACCGGTGTTGACGGCCTGCAGGAAACCGTGGGCGCGGATCCGGCCGGATTCATCTTCACTACTATGGGAACCTATCTCGGCGACGCCGGCGTCTGGGCGCTGTCCGTGCTGGCGCTGCTGGCCCAGCTTGCCTGCACCCTGGCCTACACGAACTTCACTTCCCGCTACCTCAACAGCCTGGCCAACGAGGAGCTGCTGCCGGCCTTCCTCGGCCGGAAGAACCGCCACCACTCCCCCGGCAGCGCCATCGTGGCACTGACCGTGCTGGTCATCGTCGCGGTGCTGGGGCTGTCAGCCCTGGGCGTGGACCCGTACACGGAAATCTCTCCCGTGGGCTTCGGCCTCGGTGCCCTCGGCGCCACCACCCTGCAGGCCTTGGCCTCTGCGGCCGTCGTCGGCTTCTTCCTGCGCCAGCCGGCCGCCGAACGGCACTGGTGGAAAACCACCCTGGCGCCCATCGCCGCAACCGTGCTGCTGGCCGCAGCACTGTACATTGAGCTCATTTCCTTCAGTTTCATTACGGGCAAGGACACCCCGGAAATGCTCGCGGTCCCGTGGGCCATCCCGCTGACGGCCGTGCTGGGCATTGCCTTCGGCTTCTGGCTGCGGAAGAACCGCCCCCGTATTTACCTGAGTCTGGCCGCCGGCGACACGGCCGAGGAGGCGGCGGAAATCCAGCGGCAGCGGAACCTGCTCCGCTCCGGCAGCGCCGGGGAGGAAGTCCCCGAACTGGCCGGGGAAAAGTAACCCGCGACTCCTCCCGGGTACTCCTCATGCCCGGCGGCCGGCGCCAAACGCGCCGGCCGCCGGGTGCGGCGGGCCGAAAGGGCTGCCTATGTACAGTTGATTTGTGAGCCTGCCCCAGACCCGTGCCAAGCGGCGCCCGAACGATCCGGCCCGCCGACAGAGGATCATCGAGGCCGCCGCCCGGGTGGTCGCCGAGCACGGGGTCGACGCGCTGACCTTCCGGGCAGTCGCGGACGCCGCGAAGGTGCCGCTAGGCTCGACCACCTACTACTTCGCCGACAAGGACGACCTGCTCGTCTCCACCATCCGCACCATCCGGGAGCGGAACGAAAAGTCCTTCCACGACCTGCTTCAACCTCTGGTCGCCGAGCACGGCCTGGCCGGCGGCCTCGCCGCCCTGGTCGAGGAGGTCACCGTCCGCCAGCACCCCCAACTGATCCTCGAGTACGGGCTCTACCTGAGCACGCTGCACCGGCCGGCCCTGCGGAAGGAAATCGCCCAGTGGCGTATGGATGCCGTCGCGCGCCCCTACTGCGACGACCAGACCGCCCGGCTGCTCGGCTTCACCCTTGAAGGCATTCTGCTGCAGTCCGTCATGGAGGACGTCATGTTCTTCGCGACCGATGTCGAACCGATGCTGGCCAAGATCACCGACGGCAAATAGGCCGCCCCGCCCTCCCGGCGCAATATTCCAAGTCATTTGGCCAAGTCCATTGACTCGCTTGTGATGTGCCTCATAACCTACTAAAGGATTACAGCTATCTTCTTTTAGTAGACATTCCGACTTTCGGCGTAAGGACCTGTCATGAAACTACGCAAGCTTGGCTCGCTGGCTGTCTGCGCGGCCGCCACCTTGGCCGTTGCCGCCTGCTCCGGCGGCTCCACCTCGGCAGCCGGCGGGGACTCAAGCGAAACCGTGCTGACCGTGAGCACCATCGGCTCCGTGGCCGACGCGGCCCTGCAGCTGGGCATCGACCGGGGGATCTTTGCCGAAGAAGGCCTGAAGATCGAAACCATCCCGCTCACCAACCCGCCCGCCGCGGTAGCCGCCGCCCAAAGCGGCGAGGTGGATGTCGCGTTCGTCCCTGTGGTGCCGTTCATCAACGCCGTGTCCCAGGGAGTCCCGCTCACCGCCGTGGCCGGTGCGGACGAACTGCCGGCCAAAGATACGGCGAAGTTCGACGACGGAGCCATCGTGGTGAACCCGGACAGCGGAATCGACTCCTTCGCCGACTTGGCCGGCAAGAAGATCGCCATCCCGGCGCGCAAGGGCGTCTACGAAGTCGTGACAACGGCCGCACTGGTCAAGGCCGGGGTCGATCCGGCATCCGTGGAATGGCTGTCCCTGGACTTCGCCGCCGCGCTGGAAGCCGTCAAGAGCGGCAGCATCGACGCCGCCTCGCTCAGCAGCCCCTTCAACGCCCAGGCGCTCGGGGACGGCATGAAGATCCTGGGCAAGCCGACGGCGGAGGCTTTCGGGGAAGGCCCGGTCGACATCTACGCATCCGGCCAGCAGGCCGTGGCCGAGAAGGCCGAAGCGCTCGAAAAGTTCCGCACCGCGATGCACAAGGCCAATGCCTATGCCAATGAACACGTGGACGATGCCCTTGCCACCGGCGTCAAAATGGCCGGGTTCGACATCAAGCCTTCCGAGGTGACCCCCGTCTACTGGTCCACGGAACTGAAGCCCGAAACGCTCGATGAAGTCGCCGCCACCATGACCGATCTGGGCTTCCTGAAGGAAAAGCCCGACTTCTCCAAGGCGATCATGAAGTAGCCTGCCGCCACGGTAGCGTAGGGACTGGTCCGGCATCCACCGCGGATGCCGGACCAGTCCCTTTCCCCTGGCCGGACAGGATCCATGGCATCCAACCTGAGCACCAACCTCGCCCGCAATGCGCGCCGGCTCCGCGACCGCCGCGGCCTGACCCTGACCCAGCTGGCGGACCGCTCCGGCATTGCCAAGGCCACCCTGTCGCAGATTGAGTCAGGCTCCGGCAATCCCACCCTGCACACCCTGCAGGACCTGGCCGCCGCCTTGTCCACCGATGTCGAGCAACTGCTGGCATCCGGAGACGAGGAAGGGATTATTGTGGTGCGCCGGGACGAAGGGACCGACGTCGGTGACGACGCCGTCGCGGCCAGGCTGGTCCACGCGGCCGGAACGGACGCGGCCAAGCTGGAATTCCACTGCCTGCAGATTGCTGCAGGCCACCGGGAAGTATCCGCAAGCCACGGCGCCGGCTCGCGCGAGTTCGCGATCGTGGCCGCCGGCTCCGTGCGCCTTGGCCCGATGGGCGACGAGAGGGTGCTCTCCGCCGGGGACTTTGCCAGCTACCGGGTGGACGGGCCACACCTGTGGGAAGCCGCAGAGGAAGACGCCACCGTCTGGATCGCCTTGGTCCAGCCTTCTTGACCCTTTGACTCCGGCACTCGGCCGGCCACTTCATGACTCCTGCATTCCGGGGTCTTCTGCGAAGTCCCGCTGTTCGTTATGATGGAATAAAGTTCTGTCTGAATAGAACGCGAAAGGACGGGCATCGATGTCCGCTATCGATCAATTCCTCGACTCCATCACCATTGGCCAACTGGAAGCCGACCCGTATCCAATCTGGGAACGGCTGCGCCGGGAAGCCCCGGTGGCCTGGATCCCCGCGGCGGATTCCTGGTTCATTACCCGCTATGACGACGTCGCGGCCGTGCTGCGCGGCGAACACGGCTTCGGCGGGGCGACCAACCACCAAACCATGAACCGGGTCTTCGGCCAGCCCAATATCCTCAACACCACCGGTGAGGAACACGACGAGATCCGCCAGGGCGTGGACTGCAAGCTGCAACCGGACCCGGTCCTGGCCATGGTCAACGAGTACGTCCGGCCGGTAGCCCGCCACTACCTCGACCTGATCGCCGACAAGGGCCGTGCCGACCTCGTGACCGAATTCTTCGAACCGGTCAGCGTCGAGGCACTGCGCCGCGTCATGGGGCTGGACGCGGTGGCCGACACCGCGACCATCCGGCGCTGGTTCACCGAACTGAACGGCGGTGTGGCCAACTTCGGCCAGGACCCGGACATCTACGCCGTCTCGGACCGTGCTTCCCGGGAGTTCGAGGAGGCCGTCGCACCGCTGCTGGAGCAGCTGGCCCGGCATCCGGACGACTCCATGACCTCCCACATGATGTGGGCCGGACGGGAAGGCACCACGCCCCGCCCGGTGAGCCAGATCATGCCCTCGCTCAAGGTCATCCTGCTCGGCGGCATGCAGGAGCCCGGGCATGCCGCGGCCAGCAGCTTGCACGGCCTGTTCACCCGGCCCGACCAGTGGAAGCTGCTGGTGGAGGACCCGGAGGAATGGATCCCCCTGGCCATCCAGGAGGGCCTGCGCTGGATCGCCCCGATCGGCTGCACCGACCGGCAGACCACCCGGGAGACAACCCTGCGCGGCACGGCGCTGCCGGCGGGCACCCCGGTGAATGTCGTCCTGGCGTCGGCGAACCGGGACGAGGACAAGTTCGACAGCCCGGAGCTGTTCGACATCGACCGCGCCAGCCGGGCACACCAGGCGTTCGGCGGCGGCGAGCATTTCTGCGCCGGCCACTTCTTCGGCCGCCAGGTAGAGCGGATCATGTTCGAAGAGCTGGTCAAGAGCATGCCCGACGTGGCCGCCGCCCCGGACGAGGACCCGGTGGTCACCGGATGGGTCTTCCGCGCCCCGAAAAAGCTTCCCGTTGTCTTTACTCCGGTACGGCAGCAGGAACGGATCGCCGTCTCCGGGGCCGCCACGGCGCCGCGGAACGAGCGCGAGTCGGAGCTGCTGGTCAGCGCCATGCGGCTCGAGGCCGAGAACGTCATGTCCGTGGAGTTGCAGGCCCCGGACGGCACCGCGCTGCCGGAATGGGCGCCCGGCGCCCACATTGATCTCTGGTCTTCCGAAACCCATTTCTCCAAGTATTCGCTGTGCCCGGCTCCCGGCCGCGGCTCAAGCTGGCGGATCGCAGTGGCACGCGAGGAGGTTTCAAAGGGGACGTCGAAATTCGTCCACGGTGAACTCCGGCCCGGCATGCGGGTCCGCGTGGGGCATCCGGCCAACAACTTCGAACTGGTTCCGGCCAAGTCCTACCTCTTCATCGCCGGCGGCATCGGCATCACCCCGCTGATGCCGATGATGGCCCAGGCGGCCCGCGACAACGTCGACTTCACGCTGCTGTACTGCGGACGCAGCCGCAGCCGCCTGCCGTTCCTCGAGGAACTGTCCGCCTACGGCGACAAGGTCCGGCTGTTCATCTCCTCGGAAGGAACCCGGCTCGATCTCGCCGGCGCCGTTGAACAGGCGCTCCGGGCAGAAAGCACCATCTACTGCTGCGGGCCCACCCGCCTCATGGACCAGGCCCAGCAGGTCGCCGAGCAGCACGGCGGCGAGGTGCTCTGCGAACATTTCACCGGCGTCGACGCCCTTCGCGACGGCGACCGCCCCTTCGAGATCCGGCTGGCCCGCAGCGGGAAGGCCCTGACTGTCCCCGCCGACAAGACCACCCTGGACGTGTTGCGGGAAGAGGGCCTGGACGTGCTCACCTCCTGCCAGGCCGGCAACTGCGGCTCGTGCGAAACCCGGGTCCTTCAGGGCATACCCGAGCACCGGGACGTATACCTGACCAAGGGGCAGAAAGCCCGCAACGACAGGATGATGGTCTGTGTGTCCCGCGGCGGCCCCGGGCCGATCGTCCTGGATCTCTAACTTTCTTCGATGCTCTTCTCCGCAGTCGGGCCGCCGGTCATACCGGAGGCCCGACTGCAGCACATTTCCTGCGGCACATTCACAAGGCCACCCTCAAAGCAGCTGCCGGAACCGGCTAAAAGGCCCTCCAGGAACAGCTGGACACCACCCATGAAGACGTCCGCTCCTTGGCTTTGTCCGGCGGACGGTACGGAGTACTGCCGGACGGGGATGCGAGTGATGACGTCTTCCCGCTACCGCGGCCCGGAGCCGGACTGCCGCGCGTTCCGGGCGGCAGGCTGTCGCCGGTCCGGCTTCGCCTGCTTCGATGTCCAGTTCTGCCGGTGAAGCCGCTCAAAGCCGTCGAGGAGGAGATCGAGGGCGAACCCGAACTCGAACTGGTCGTCGCAGCCGTGCCCGACCACCGAGCCGTCGTCGTGCGCCGCGGCCGCGGCGATTTCCACGATGTTCGGATACTGCCCGGCCATCTGCTGGAACATGGCGGCCTGCGCTTCCGGTGATGCCCCTGCCGGAGATTCCGCCTTCGGACCGGGCCGGTCGTCGAACAACTCCTGGGTGAACCCCCACATGCGGCTGCCGAGGGCATGCATGACGTGGTGGGTGAGATCGGCGGAGAAACCACCGGCCAGGAACATCCCGATGAACGAGTCCATGTATCCCAGGACCGCGGGCGTTTTATTGGTGCGGGATTCGAGCACCTGGCGGGCCCACGGGTGGCGCTGGAGCACCCGTCTCGCCGACAGCACCCTCCGCCGGACCGCGTTCTTCCAGCCGGCATCGAGGTCGGGAGGATCGATCTCGCCAATGATGACCTCGACCATGCCATCGAGAAGTTCGTCCTTGCTGGCCACATGTTTGTAGAGCGCCATCGGCACCACGCCGAGCTCCTGGGCAAGCCGGCGCATGCTCAATGACTCGATGCCGGCTTCATCGGCAAGTTCGACGGCGGCCTGCAGCACCCGTTCCCGGTCCAGGCGCGCGCGCCTCCCGTCCCCGCCCTGCTGAGCCATCGACCGCCTTCCCGGGACAACTGCTCCGATCCCTCTTGACAAGTGTACAACGTACACTTAGCGTTGCCGACATGAAGTGTACACCGTACACCTAGCCCGTTCGGCCGCCGCCGGGCCGGCTCCATTGGTCGAGAGGCGATCCCCGCGGGCAGGGGCCCTGCTCGGCCCCCATCGAACGAAGGCCTCCCAGTGAACCCCACCAGAAAGACCCCGATTGTTGCGGTGGTCCCGGCGCACCCCCGCCGTCCCCGGACCCGGTGGCTCGTGCCCGCCGGATTGATCCTCCTCAGCCTCGTCCCGGTGTTCTTCGGCATGGTGCGTCTTACCGAGCTGGCCGGCGGTGCCGCCGTGACCCCCGGAAACGAGCGGTTCTTTGACTCGCCCATCCCCGTGCTGATCCACGTTCCCGCTGTCACCGTGTACTGCCTGCTCGGGGCGTTCCAGTTCGTTCCCTTACTTCGCCGGGGCAGGCGCGGGTGGCACCGCGCCGCCGGACGCATCCTCGTCCCCGCCGGCCTGCTCGCTGCCCTGTCCGGCCTGTGGATGTCGGTCTTCTACGACCTCCCGGACGGCGACGGCGAGATCCTTCTCGTCCTTCGCCTGGCCTTCGGCTCAGCCATGGTGGTGAGCATCGTCCTGGGCCTCCTCGCGATCCGGCGCCGGGACTTCGCCCGGCACGGCGCATGGATGGCCCGCGCCTACGCCATCGGCGTTGGCGCGGGAACTGTGGTCCTGCTGACCATCCCCTGGGTTCTTCTGACCGGCCCGACCGGTGAGCTGAGCCGGGCGGTGCTCATGGGGGCGGCCTGGGTGGTCAACCTTGCGGTGGCCGAATACTTTATTTATCGGCGCTTCCAGGCGTCCCCGCAGGCGGCCGGTACGTCCGGCGCCAATACCCTGACCGGGCCGCGGCGAGGTGCTCCTCAAGGTCCACGCGAGTGATCCGGCCCCGGACGCCGGCGCCGGCCGGAACACACCTCAGGCTCCGGCAGCGTACCGCCAGAAGTCCCGCATCAGGTTCGGCGGTGTCGGTCCGGCCATTTCCACCTGGCTGAGCAGGATGGTGACAGCGCCGGTGGGCGGGACGATGTGCGCCGCCGTCCCGGTGCCGCCGACCCAGCCGTAACGGCCGGGCATGTTCCACGGATCGATCGGCTCGACGTCGACTGACCCGCCGAATCCCCAGCCCTGGCCCTCCAGGAACAACCTGCCGGCCTCGCGCTGGAACCGGGTCAGATGATTGGTGGTCATCTGCCGCACCGACTCGGGCGATAACAGCCTGCGCCCGCCGGCGGTCCCGCCGGCCAGCAGCATCCTGGCGAAGGCGTACAAGTCATCGACCGTCGAGGCCAGCCCGCCGGCTCCGGACGGGAACGCGGGCAGGCTGCTCCACTGCCCGCCGGGGGCATCGACCAGCTCGAGCCCGCCTGCCGGACCGGCCCGGTAGTAGCTGGTGAACCGCTCCAGCCGGTCGGCCGGCACGGCGAAGCCGGTGTCGGCCATCCCCAACGGCTCGAACAACCGCCCGGCCAGGAACTCGGGCAGCGGCCGGCCCGAGACCCTGGCGATCAGCACGCCCTGGAGGTCGGAGCAGGTGTTGTAGAGCCAGGCAACTCCCGGCTGGTGCAGCAGCGGAATGCGGGAGAGCGCCGCCATCCATTCATCCGGTGGGGCGACAAGCTGCGGCTGCGGCGGCCCCTGTTTCAGCTCGCTGAAGAGCAGTTTGACCGCCGGCAGCGAGAAGTCGGAGGGGAAGCCGTACCCGGCCCGGGAGCTGAGCAGGTCGGCCACGGTGATCGGCCGTGCGGCCGGGACGACATCGTCGACCGGGCTGGCCGGGGTGCGGACCACCCACGGCGACGCCAGCTCCGGCAGCCACGGCCGGACCGGGTCCTGCAGCCCGATCAGGCCGTCCTCGACCAGCATCATCACCGCCGCGGCGGTAATGGGTTTGGTCAGCGAAGCGATGCGGAAGACCGATTCCCTGGCCATCGGGGCGCTGCCCTCGACGTCGGCGGAGCCGGCGGCCTGAACCTCGAGCCGGCCGCCGCGGGCCACCAGGCCCACCGCCCCCGGCAACAATCCGCGGCCGACGTGCGTCTGCAGGATGTCGCGCAGATTGTCCATGGTCCGCCTTCGGCACGGGCGCCCGGCTACGCCTGCCGGCCGCTAGCCCTGGCGCCTGGCGTTGTCGGCGTACCCCTGCCAGCCGGGTTCCAAAGCGGCCCCGCCGACGCCGCCGGCCTCGGCGTTGACCGGGTCGAGCCGGCCCTTTCCGTCCGCACAGGGCCGGATTTCCTCGGGGTCGTCCGGACTCTTGCGGACCATGCCTGCCATCGGGATCTCCTTTGAACCGCGTCACGGTAGGTCCCAGTATGGAAGCGGCCCGGGAACCGGTCAATGAGCGACGGCCCGCCGAACCGTGCGCGCACGGGGAGAACAGCACCGGGCCCGGCCGGTGCCCTCAGCAGTCCGGGCCGCCGTTGATGGTCACGATGGTGCCGTTGGTGTAGCCGGAGCGCGGCGAGGCGAGGAACGCGACGGCGCTGGCGATTTCCCTGGGCGTCGCGGCTCGTCCGTAGGGCAGGCCGGCCGCGAATTCCGGCCAGCGGTCGGGGTCGCCAAACTCGCGTTCGGCCTGGGCCCGGGCACGGTTTTCATGCCGCGGCGTGGCGACCGGCCCGGGGTTGATGCCGACGACGCGCATCCCGTCCCGGGCCGCCTCCTTCCCCAGCGCCCGGGTGAAGGCCATCAGCGCGGCGTTCCCGGTGGCGCCGGCAATGTAGCCGGACGGGAAGCCTTCCCCCGCGGCGCCGATGATGTTGACGATGACACCCCGGCGCGCCGCCAGCTTCGCGTACAGGGAGCGGGCCAGGCTGATGTAGCCGAACACCTTCAGGTCCCAGGCCCGCTGCCAGGTCTCGTTGTCGATTTCCTGCAGGTTCCCCTGCGGAATGGCGCCGGCGTTGTTCACCAGCACATCGAGTTCCCCGACCGAGGACACCAGGCGCTGCCGCCCGGTCTCGACCGACAGGTCCGCAGCCAGGGTATCCACCGGCACGCCGTGTTCGGTGCGGATGGCCTCCGCAACCTCCTCCAGCCGCGCGGCATTGCGACTGGCCAGCAGCAGCCCGCAGCCCTCCTCCGCGAGCACGACGGCGGATTCCCGCCCGATGCCCTGCGAGGCCCCGGTCACCAGGGCTTTCTTGCCGTGCAACTGCAGGTCCATCCCGCCTGGTCCTTTCGTCGAATCGTCAAAAACTGTGTGGCCCGGATACGATCCTAGGCCCGCCGGCCCGGGCTTCATCCCGGGCGCCGCCTTCCTGCCCTCCGGCGACGGCGGCGCGCGCGTGACGCCGTCGTCCTCCGTCTGATTCCGGCCACCGGGGTGCGGAGGCGCCTGCCCGGCGTTCCGCATCCGCGACACAATAGTTGTTACCTGCGTCATGTTTGGCGTAAAGTATCTACACCAAGTGCTATTCGATTATCGAACGTAGTGTTCCACTATCGGACATCGGATGACGGCAGCAAAACGGTACAAAGAAGTGAGGACAGCCCGTGCAGTTTCACCACTACGGTTACGTATCCGGTGACCCGCGAATCAAGCCCGCCGCCGGTGTCGGCATCAACCGCCCCCAGGAGCTTCCCGACGAGGTCGACGTGCTCATCGTGGGCTCCGGCCCCGCCGGCATGCTGACCGCAGCCCAGCTCGCCCAGTTCCCGGACATCACCACGCGCCTCGTGGAGCGCCGCGGCGGCCGGCTGGAGCTTGGCCAGGCCGACGGCATCCAGGCCCGCAGCGTCGAGACCTTCCAGGCCTTCGGCTTCGCCGAGGAGATCACCGCCGAGGCCTACTGGCTCACCGAGATGAACTTCTGGCGCCCGGACGAGGCGGATCCCACGCGCATTGTCCGCGGCGGCCGCACCGTCGATGATGAAATGGGCATCAGCGAATTCCCGCACCTGATCGTCAACCAGGCCCGCGTGCTCGACTACTTCGCCCAGGTCGCGGCCAACTCCCCCACCCGCCTGACGCCCGACTACGGCTGGGAGTTCAGCACCCTGGAGGTAACCGACGAGGGCGACTACCCCGTGAAGGTCACCCTGGTCCGCAGCGCCGGCCCGGACGAAGGCCGGCAGCGCACCGTGCGCGCCAAGTACGTCGTCGGCTGCGACGGCGCGCGCAGCAAGGTCCGCGCCTCGATCGGCTGCACCCTCGCGGGGGACGCGGCCAACCACGCCTGGGGCGTGATGGACGTCCTGGCCAAGACGGACTTCCCCGACATCCGGACCAAGTGCGCCATCCAGTCGCACGACGGCGGGTCCATCCTGCTCATCCCGCGCGAGGGCGGCTACCTCTTCCGCATGTACGTCGACCTGGGCGAGGTGCCCGAGGACGACAAGGGGGCCATCCGCCGGACCACCATCGAGCAGATCATCGCCAAGGCCAACGAGATCCTGCACCCCTACACGCTCGATGTGCGCAACGTCGCCTGGCACAGCGTGTACGAGGTCGGCCACCGCCTCACCGACCGGTTCGACGACGTGCTCCCCGAGGACCTGGGCACCCGCACCCCGCGCGTCTTCATCACCGGCGATGCCTGCCACACCCACTCCGCCAAGGCCGGCCAGGGCATGAACGTGTCCATGCAGGACGGCTTCAACCTCGGCTGGAAGCTCGGGCACGTGCTGGAGGGCCGCAGCCCGGAGAGCCTGCTGTCCACCTACTCGGCCGAACGCCAGGTCATTGCGAAGAACCTGATCGACTTCGACAAAGAGTGGTCCACGCTCATGGCGAAGAAGCCCGAAGAGTTCGAAAACCCCTCGGAGCTTGCGGATTTCTACGTCCGCACCGCCGAATTCCCCGCCGGGTTCATGACCGAGTACGCGCCCTCAATGCTCACCGCAGAGCGCACCCACCAGGACCTGGCCACCGGGTTCCCCATCGGCAAGCGCTTCAAGTCCGCCCGTGTCTCCCGCGTCTGCGACACCAATCCGCTCCACCTCGGCCACCAGGCCACCGCCGACGGCCGCTGGCGGATCTACGTCTTCGCCGACCCGTCACCGGCCGGGGCCGCATCGCCGGTCGCCGAGCTCGCCGAGTGGCTGAGCACCGCGCCGGACTCGCCCCTGGCGGCCACCCCGCAGGGTGCCAACCCGGACGCGTGGTTCGACGTGAAGGTCATCTACCAGCAGAAGCACCAGGACATCGACATCAATGCGGTGCCCGACGTGTTCAAGCCCGAGGTCGGACCGTTCCAGCTCACCGACTACGAGAAGGTCTACGGCATCCTTAAGGACGAGGACATCTTCGACGTGCGCGGCATCTCCCGCGGCGGCGCCATCGTGGTGGTCCGCCCGGACCAGTACGTGGCGAACGTCCTGCCGCTGACCGCGACGGCCGAACTCGCCGGGTTCTTCGCTCCGCTGCTGCCGGCCCGCCAGCCGCAGCAGTAGCCCGGCACTCCTCGGGAGGACGGCGGCGCGCACGTGCCGCCGTCCTCCTCCTATTTGGGGACCACGCTTGGGAACGCCGCCGGCAGTGCGCGCCGCCGGCGGGGTGCAAGCGGCGCGGTGGCCGCCCGCCCGGTCCCCCAGACGCTCGCCGTCCTTTCGGACCCTGCCCTCCCGGTCACCATCCGCGCCTTCGAAATGCCTTTCACTCCGCCGGATGGGCGACGCCGAACCTAGGCAGCTTCATCCCCCGCGGGCTTCCATCCGAGTGCCGGGGCGACTTCCCGGGCCGCGACGGTCAGGATGCGCCGCACCACGCTGGCCGGATGGTCGAACGGCAGCGCGATCACCAGCTCATCGGCGGCCTGTATCGCGACGTCGCCGGCGAGGGCTTCGGCAATCCGGTCCCCGGTGCCGGAGGCGACCTTGCCGAACTGGAACGGGAGATCCGGGCTGCCGCCCTGGCGCTTCGCGTCGCGGTCCAGCAGCCACTGCAGTTCCGCCTGTTCCTGCGCGTTCGAGTAGGGGACGATCTGCCGGCTCACCGAGGCGTGCGACGGCCAGCCGGCCGACCGGGCATGCTCGGTCCGGTAGGCCTCGATGCAGGCCAGCTGGGCCTCCTCGAAGCCGAGCCCGGTCACTTCGGTGTTGAGCGTGGAGAGCTGCAGGCCCAGTCCCTGCCGTCCGGTGCGCTCGGCGCTGGCCAGTGATCCGGCACCGTAGGCAATCCGGCGCCTGAGTCCGGGACTGACCGGCTGGACCGGCAGCTCGGTGCCCGCCTCGGCGAAAGGGACTTGTTCGTCGGCGACGGCGACGGCGCGTCCCTCCACCGCGGCGATGAACCGCTGCACCCGCTCGTCCACCACCGCGCGCAAGCTGCCGTCGATGGGACCGTAGGCCTGCGAAAACGTGCCCTCGTTGTTGGAGTACCCGGAGCTCAATCCCAGTTCCAGTCGGCCGCCGGTCAGCAGATCCACGGTGCCCGCCTCCTCGGCCAGCCGGACGGGATCCTCGAAGCGGATGGGGGTAACGGACGTGCCCAGGCGGATCGTGCGGGTCCGCTGCGACGCTGCCGCCAGGAACGGCAGCGGAGCCGACAGGTAGTGCTCCAGGTGACGATGCCGGACGTAGCCGATGTCGTACCCCAGGTCCTCCGCAAGTTCGAAGAGCCCCAGCCCCTCGTCCAGGCCGCGGGACCGGCCCTGGCCGATTCCCGAGTGCTCAACGAAGGCGAGAAAGCCCAGGCGGAAGGGCCGGCGTGCGGTGTCGGTCATCGGTGGATCCTTTGCGGCGGGTCTGAAGCTCTGGCGTCTCCAGTCAATCACCCGTCCGGCATTCCGCAGCCCTGCGTTTCACGAAGCGCCGCCTGCGGACGGGGCGATCGCGACGGGCTTGCGCCGGGAGAGCCCGCTGAAGGACCTGATACCAGGCATCCCTCGTGCTTTCGCTAATCTGTGGTTGACTGCTGGAGATCCAGCCCGATAACCAACGACCTAGGGGACCGAAGACTCATGGCTTCTGGCGAACTCAATTACTCGTCCGGGGTCCCGCTCTATCGGCAGATCAAGGAAATTCTGCGCAGGGAGGTCGCCGAGGGAATTGTGGATCCCCGGAAGCCGATCACCGAAGCGCAGCTGCTCAGCCGGTTCGAGGTCAGCCGGGCGCCCATCCGGCAGGCGCTCCAGGAGCTTGCCGGCGAGGGGTATGTCTACAGGAAGCAAGGCAAGGGGACGTTCCCGGTCATCGGCACCCGGGTACAACGGCCGGCCGACGTGCGGTCCGGGGCCTTGTACCAATACCTCTCCGAGAGCGGACTGCATCCGACCTGGAAGGTCTCCGGCATCGAGCGGGTGGAGCCGTCCGCCCGGATGCGGGACCTCCTGGGGCTCGAAACGCACGAGCGGCTCCTGCATTTCACCCGCCTGATCTCGGTCGAGGGTATGCCTCTCGTCGAAGCCGACGTCTACCTTCGGGCGCCTGACGACTTCAGCCCCACGGCCGCGGAACTCGAAGACGAGGACTCCGCCTTCGAGCTTCTGGCGAGAAGGTTCGGCATCACCCTCGTCCGGGCCGAGCACGAGGCCTGGGCGACGGCGGCAACCGCCGACCAGGCGGGGACCTTCGGTGTGAGCGAGGGGAGCCCGCTGCTCGTCATCGAGACGATTTTCTTCACGACGGGCGACCGGCCGGCGGGGTGGCGCTCCGCGGTGCACCAGGCCGAAAAGTTCAAGTACCGATTCACCACGAACCGCTAGACCGCCTCCAGGGCCGGAAGTTCCGGGCCTGCCCGCCCCGGCATCCCGGACCGCCCGGGAGCACCCCACCTTGACTTTGACACGACATCGTGTAAACCTAGTGGACGGGTAATCAAGCTCACATTCACAGGCGGCGGACTGCGGACCCTCGGCGGACGTCAGGTCCCGGTGCACCGCCTCCTTCGGTTACTACCGCCTGCACCGAGTTCGGCGAGGAATCAATCCAGAGGTCGCGGTGCATGATCCTTCCCAGCGCGTGACGTCGACCATGGCGTGACGCTGACGAAAGGTTGTGCCAATGACGGATACAACGACTGCCACCAGCCAAACCGTCAATACGGTCCTTGGCCCCGTCCCCGCTCGTGAACTGGGTGTGGCCGCGGTCCACGAGGCCCTGCTCTCGGTGGTCCCCGGGGCCGAGCATGCCTATGACATCACCATGGACCGGGCGGAGATCTTCGAGATCCTGGCCGGCAAGCTGACCGACTTCCGCGAGCACGGCGGCAGGACCATCGTCGACAGCACGGGCATGTTCCACGGCCGCGACGTGCGCCTGTACGAGGCGCTCTCGCGCGCAACCGGCGTGCACATCGTCGCCTCCACGGGCATGGGTCCGGAGGAGGTGCTCGGCGGGTACTTCCTGACCCCGCAGACCAATCCCCCCACGCCGTGGCCGGCCGAGAAGTTCGCCGACCTCTTCGCCAAGGAGGTCACCGAGGGCATGGTGGTCCCCCGCCTCGAGCGCCGCGGCGCCGCCGGCATCGTGACCACCACGGCCACCCGCGGGGGCATGACCCCCACCGACGAGAGCCTGTTCCGCGGCGCGGCCCGGACCGCACTGGCCACGGGCGTCCCGGTCTCCATCCGCTACGGCAAGGACGCACTGGGCGACCTCGGCATCGTCCTGGACGAGCAGGTCCCGGCCGGCCGCGTGGTGGTCGGCGGGCTGGACCGCAAGGAAGCCGCCGCCGCCGGGGCGCCGCTCGAGGTCGCGCAGCGGGGCGCCTTCGTCGCCCTGGACCACGTGGGCCTGGACGACGACGACGAGTACCTCACCGACCGCGAGCGCGCCTCCCTGGTGCTGGACCTGGTCAAGGCCGGCCACGGGAACCGCCTCCTGCTCTCGAGCAACGCGATCGGCGTGGCCAAGGGACACCCGGACTACGAGCTGCCGTTCAGCTACGTCGTCTCGACGTTCGTCCCCTTCCTCAAGTCGCAGGGACTCTCCGACGAGGACGCCCGGCGCATCCTCGTGGACAACCCGCGGGACCTGCTGACCCTGCGCTGAGAACGCGTGCCCGCACATTCTTTTCTACTTTTGAGGTGAAACTCTTGTCGAGAATCAACACCGTGCTGGGGCCGGTCTCAGCCGAAGAACTCGGTCTCGTGGCCATCCACGAGCACATCGGCTACGGCATGCCCGGCAGCGAGCTGGACACCAAGTGGTGGAAGACGCCCGAGGAACGGTACGAGGAGACCGTGCCGAAGCTGCGGAAGTTCCACGAGTACGGCGGCGGGACCTTCGTTGACGCCACCGGCATCTGCAACGGCCGCGACGTCGACTACTACAAGTCCCTGTCCGCGAAGACCGGCGTGCACATCGTGGCCTGCACCGGCTTCGTCGGCGGAGACACCGCCCTGCCGTTCTTCGCCCGGGCGTCCGTGGACTACCTGGCCCGCCACTTCATCCACGAAATCACCGTCGGCATCGGCAACACCGGGTCCAAGGCCGGCGTCATCAAGGTCGGCGTGAGCCGCGGCGGACGCATGACGGAGCTGGACAAGCGCATCTACCGCGGCGCGGCGCGCGCCGCCGTCGCCACCGGGGTGCCGGTCCTGACCCACCTGGCGATCGACGCCCGGCCGGCCGTGGACATCTTCAACGAAGAGGGCCTCCCGCTGGACCGCGTGCTCTTCGGCCATGTCGACGACGGTGTGAACGCCGAGAGCACCCCGGACACCTGGATCATCGAACAGGGCGGCCGGCTGGGCTTCGACACCTTCGGATACGAGACCGAACTGCCGGACCCGCCGTTCTGGGCCCGCCCCCGGAAGGACCGCATGGACCACTTCCTCCGCTTCGTCCAGGGCGGCCATGCCGACCAGGTCCTCGCCTCGGCCGACGCCAACTGCAGCCCGCTGGGCTGGCCGGGAGTAAAGGGCCACACCGTGAACTACATCTTCGAAGTGCTCATCCCCGACCTGCGCAACAACGGCGTCGACGAGGACACGATCAACAAGATCTTCGTCCACAACGCCGCCGCCTTCCTGTCGATCCAAAACTGACACTCCGGCAAACACATCCAGCTTTTCCAGGCACGGCCTGAACCCAGAAAGAGAACGAAAAAATGAAGGCTTCGGAACTCAAGAACCTCAGGATCGCCATCGTCGGCGCCGGGTACGGCGGCGCTGCAGCGGCCAAGGCCCTGAGCCTGCTCGGTGCGGACGTCAAGGTGTACGAGCAGGCACCCCAGATGGGGGAGGTCGGCGCCGGCATCGGCCTGCGTCCTGCCACCATGGCCCGGTTCCGCCAGTGGGGCATCTTCGACGCGATCGCGAAGGTGAGCTCGCCGAGCGACTACTTCGAGATCCTCACCGCGACCGGTGAGCCGATCATGAAGGACACCTGGCCGGAGTCCGGCGACCAGAAGCAGACCTACCTGATCCACCGTCGCGACTTCATCGAGGCCCTGACCGGCGTGCTCCCCGAGGGCATGGTGCAGCTCGGCCACAAGCTGGAAAAGATCGAGGACAAGGGCGACCGCTCCGTCCTGACCTTCGCCAACGGCAAGACCGTCGAGGCCGATCTGGTCGTCGGCGCCGACGGCATCAGGTCCATCGTGCGCCAGCAGTTGTTCAGCGCCAAGGGCCCGGTGTTCTCCGGCGAGCACGCCTACCGCTCCGTGATCTCCCTCGACGACGCGCACGGGATGGTCTCCGATGACAACCTCCGGATGTACATCGGCAAGGGCACGAAGGTCTACCTGCTGCCGCTGCGCCACCGCAACCAGCTGTCCTTCGACATCACGGCGCTGAACCGGGACAGCGCCTGGGCGCCCGACATCTCGAAGGACGGCCTGCTGGCGACCGTGGAGGGCTTCGACGAGCGGATCGTGGAGATCACCCGTGGTCTGGACCTGGATTCGGTCACTATCCGTTCCGTCTGGGACATCGACCCGGTCGACACATGGCACTCGGACTCCGTCGTTATCATGGGTGATGCGGCCCACTCGATGCTGCACCACCAGGGCCAGGGTGCCAACTCGGCCATCGAGGACGCGGGCGCCCTCGCCGACGCCCTCGCCGAGGCCGGCTCCGTCAAGGAGGCCCTGGCCCTTTTCCAGGCGACCCGCAAGCCGGTGACCGACGAACTGCAGCGCATCTCGCGCCAGGGCTGGACCGAGGACGAGGTCAACGACGTCTTCCCCGGGCAGAAGCCCGCCTCGCAGCAGCCGCAGACTCACTCGGAGGCGTAACGCGGTGCCGATCCATCCCGAAATCGCCAAGGTCCTGGCCACCCTGCCGGCGCCCGAGGGCTCGCCGCTGAACCCGGAGGCCATGCGCGCGGGCGAGGCCGCGCAGGTCCCCCCGCCCGGGGACCGGCTGCCGCTGCACGCGGTCGAGGACCTTACGGCGGCGACGCCGTCGGGCGAGGTCCCGGTGCGGATCTACACCCCGGTCGAAGCGGAGGCCTACGGCCTGCTGGTGTACTTCCACGGCGGCGCGTTCTTCCTGGGCAGCCTGGATACCCACGACCACGTCGCGCGGTCGCTGGCCAAGGAGACCGGCTACAAGGTCATCTCGGTCGGCTACCGCCTGGCCCCGGAGGCCGCCTTCCCGGCCGGCCTCGACGACTGCTACGGCGTGGTCCGCTGGGCGGCCGGGCAGGGCGGGAGCCTGAAGTGGGACGGGAAGAACCTCGCCCTCGCCGGCGACAGCTCGGGCGGGACCTTCGTGGCCGCCGTCGCCGCGAAGGCCCACGATGACGGGTTCTTTGCGCTCACGCACCAGGTCCTGTTCTACCCGTCCCTGGACCTGGACTTCGACGTCGACCGCTACGCCTCGCTGCGGGAGAACGCCAAAGGGTACGGCCTGGAGACGGCGGCCCTGTTGCCCTTCAACGCCTTCTACATTGACAGCGGGGCGGATCCGGCGGATCCGCTGGTCTCCCCCATCAAGCGCGAGGACCTCGCCGGGCTGCCGCCGGCCCTGGTCATCACGGCCGAGTACGACCCGCTGCGGGACGAGGGCGAACTCTACGGCCGGCGCCTGCAGGAGGCCGGCGTGGACGCGACCATCAGCCGCTACGCGGGGGCCAACCACGGCTTCGTCGCGAACTTCTCCTGGATCCCGGAGTTCTACCGGGCCTTCCAGGAGACGGCCGAGTTCCTGAACCGGGACTGACCCGGGCCCGGCCCCCATCGCCTCGCACCCCGGCGGCACGAGCCTTCCGGCTCGTGCCGCATGCCGCGGCACGGTTAACCACCGGGAACAATTGCCATGACCACAATCAACATCAAGGACTTCATCAGCGAGGCGGGATTCAGCCGCTTCCACGCCGGAATGCTGTTCTGGGCCTGCTTCATCATCACCTTCGACATGTATGACCTCGTCGTCTACGGATCGGTCCTGCCGGTCCTGATGAAGGAGTGGTCCCTGGGACCCGTCCAGGCCGGGGCCATCGGCAGCTACGGACTTGTCGGGATGATGGCAGGTGCCATCCTGTTTGGGATCCTGGCGGACCGGTTCGGCCGCAAGCGGATGCTCACGGTCAGCATCATCCTCTTCAGCGCCGCAACGGCCCTCTGCACCATCGCCCCCCCCCCGGACCGGTCCTGTTCTCGGTCCTCCGCGCCCTGGGCGGCCTGGGGATCGGCGGCATCCTGCCCAGCGTCATCGCCATGCTGACCGACTACGCGCCGAAGAACCGGGCCAACACCATGGTGGCGATCGCCATGTGCTTCTTCTCCGTCGGCGGCATCCTGGCCGCCTGCGTCTCCCTGCTCCTGCTGCCCGCATTCGGCTGGCAGAGCGTCTACCGGGTTGCCGCGCTCCCGCTGCCCTTCCTGCCGTTCATGGCCAAGTACTTCCTCGATTCCCCGGCCGCGCTGCTGGAGAAGGGGCGGTTGGACGACCTGCGTTCGGCTCTGGCCAGGGTCAACGGCCAGGCGGAACTTCCGGCGGCGGTGGCATTCACCGCGCCCCGGGAGAAGGAACCGGGCAGCCCGGTGGGTGCGCTGTTCAAGAACCGCCGCGCGCTCGGGACACTGATGACCTGGATTGCGTTCTTCATGTGCCTGCTGATGGTCAACGGCCTGACCACCTGGCTGCCCAAGCTGATGGTGGAGGCCGGGTACGCCCTGGGCTCCAGCCTGACCTTTATGATCGTCCTGAACGTGGGGGCCATCGTCGGCACCCTGGTGCTGGGCCGGCTCGCGGACACCTGGGGCGTGAAGAGGGTGCTCATCCCCATGTTCGTGATCGCCGCGGTCTCGCTGACCCTGCTGGGGTTCGGCAGCAACATGGCGGTCCTCCTGCTGCTGGTGGCCGTCACCGGGGCCTGCACGATGGGAGCGCAGAACATTTCCTACGCCTTCGTCTCCCAGTACTATCCGTCCTTCATGCGCTCGACGGCGATCGGCCTGGCCTCGGGTGTCGGGCGGATGGGCGCGATCGTCGGCCCGACGTTCGGAGGCGTCCTCCTGACGCTCAGCCTGCCGGTCCGGATGAACTTCCTCTTCTTCGCCATCCCCGGCGTCATCGCGGCACTGGCCTTCCTGTTCGTGCCGTTCTCCCGGGGGAAGGGCCAGGCAGCAGGCAGCACCGGGGCTGCCGCCGAGGACACCGCGGCCCCCGCCTCGTGAGGCAGCGCCGCAGGACGGCGGTCTGACAAAACGGCGGCGGCACGCATCCTTCGATGCGTGCCGCCGCCGCACTCCCGGCGATGGTGCGGGAAGCACCGCAGGCGCCCCGCGCCCGGAAGGTCACTGCGCCGCGGTGAACCGCCGAAGGTAGCCGTCGAGCGTCGTGAAGAACGGAGACGGTTCCAGCGTCGGGTCCCCGGTGTAGCCGAGCTCCTCGGCCACCGGGGCGAACGGGGAGTACCCCGAACCGGTCTCCCGCAGGCCGTCCTGCAGGTACCGCCGGGCGGCCTCGGCGATGCGGGCCTCGAGGTCGAGGCTCTGCTGGAGGGCCTGCCGGGCGCGGTCCCGGTCCAGCCCGATCCCGTAGGGCTCCCCGTCCGGGCCGCGGTACGGGTGGCCCAGGAACAGACGGTTCGGCCGGACTCCGTCGCGCAGGTACTCCAGGCTCGCCCGGTAGCCGGCCGGGTCCTCGTAGCCCGGGAAGCCGTTGGCGGCGCCGTGGGCCTGCACGGCGTCGCCGACGAAGACGTCGTCCTGCCCGCCGATGACGTAGGCCACGGAGCCGGCCGTGTGACCGGGAATGTGGTGCACGGTCACGGAGACGTCCCCGCCGAGGGAGAGGACCTCCCCGCCCCGCACCAGGAGGGTCGGCTCCATCTCGCCGGAGATGGCCTGCCCGGCCATCCCGGTCTGCCTGGCCTCGCCCTCCGGGTCCTTCAGGTACTTCTGCCGCACGTCGAGGTAGTGGTCCACGTGCGCCCGCCGGGAGCGCAGCAGGTGCGCGTCGGCCTCGTGGATCACCACCTGCGCGCGGCGGCCGGTGAGCTCCCACAGGGCGTGCGCGCCGCCGAGATGGTCGATGTGGCCGTGGGTCAGCAGGATCCAGCGCACCTCCTCGATGCTGCGGCCCAGCTTCTCGAGCGCGGGGGCCATGCCCTCGACGGGCGACGAGGCGATCCCGGTGTCGACAATGGCCGGCTCGGGCGCGTCAATGAAGAAGCTGTAGAGGCCGAAACGGCCCCAAGGCGACACCAGCGGATGGACCTTCACTTCCTGCGTCATCATTCTCTCCTCAGTGGACCGCAGCGACATGTGGTCTTGCCCACAACAACTTTATTATAATAATATGCTTATGTCACGCTCTGGAGAGCATGTCTGCCAGCGGGACACCTGGCACTCGAACGTTGACAAGGAGTTGCACACGCATGACCGATTTCAGGACGTGGAATGCCGGTGGGGAGACGATTGCCATCCGCAAGGACCTCCGGGTCCCGATGCGCGACGGTGTCGAGCTGGCCGCAGACGCCTATCAGGGCCTCGAGGACAAGCCGCGCCCGGCGCTGGTGGCCCTGAGCCCCTATGGCAAGGAGCTGCAGGCGCTCGCCCTCACCACCCCTCCGCAGCGCCGCCCCAGCCCGATGTGGGACGGCTGCATCGAGGCCGGCGACATCGCCCGCATCGTCAAGGAGGACTACGTCCACGTCATCGGCGATCTGCGCGGCTCCGGACATTCCGGCGGCGAGCACATCGGCAACTACAACGCCGGCGGCGTATCCCTGGGCCAGGACGCGTACGACTTCATCGAGTGGGTTGCCGGGCAGCCGTGGTGCGACGGCAATGTCGGCATGGTCGGCATCTCCTACTTCGGCTCCATGCAGGTCCTCGCCGCGGCCGAGCGCCCGCCGCACCTGAAGGCCATCTTCGTCTCCGGCGGCCACTACGACTTCTACGAGACCACCTACCACGGCGGCATCATGTGGTTCATGCCGCGCGCCGCCCGCGAGGGCCGCGGCGGCGACTCCGGCTGGGCCTTCACCGACAGGGTCAGGTCCCGCATGATCGAGAAGTACTCCCCCGAGCAGCTGACAAAGCTCGTCGAGCAGCGCCTGCAGGATCCGGACGTCGCTGCCTGGCCGAACCTGGTGCACGTGCTGAACTACCCCAGGAACCACGAGGCATGGTTCGACATCGTGATGAACGAGCTGGACGGGGACTGGTACGAGGAGCGCAACCCCATCACGCTGGCCCCGAACATCGACATCCCGGTCTGGCTGCAGATCGACCAGGGCCGCGGCTGGACCCTGGACGGCACCATCGAGCTGTTCAACTCGCTGAAGGGACCCAAGAAGCTGGACATCGGCCCCTACCCGCCGATGCAGTCGCGGCCGTTCATCGAGGAACACGACAAGATGTTCCGCTGGTACGACTACTGGATCAAGGGCATCGACAACGGCGTCATGGACGAGCCGGCCGTGAGCGTCTTCGTGGAGGGTTCGCGCCAGGTGGTGACCGCCGGTCAGTGGCCGCCGAAGGAAGTGGAGTACAAGTCCCTGTACCTGCGCCCGCGCCACAAGCTGTCCCCGGAACCCGAGCCGATGGGCGCCGAATACGCCGCCCCGGACGGCTTCTACCAGGCCCCGCTGACGGTGACCGACAAGGTGGAGATCATCAGCTGGAGCACCGAGCCCTTCGAGCAGGACACGGAAATGATCGGCACCGGTGCCGCGCACCTGTTCGCCGAGATCGACCAGCCGGACACCAACTTCATCCTGCGCCTGTGGGACGCCGCCCCGACGGGCAGGCGCCAGCTGATCACCACCGGCTACCTCAAGGCCTCCCACCGCGAACTCGACGAGCGCACGACCGAGGGCAACCCGTACCACCCGCACACTCGTGCCGTGCCGGTGGAGCCAGGGAAGATCGAGGAGTACGTGCTGCGCCTCTACCCGTTCGCGAACACATTCAAGCCGGGACACCGCCTGGTCGTGGAACTGTCCAACGGCGAGCCGCTGGCCGACGAGCACAACGCGCTGCTGCCCCCGGATGCCTTCCACCTGCCGGTGGGCCGGCCCGTCACGCACAAGATCTACCGCGACGCCGCCCACCACTCCCGGCTGGTCCTGCCGTTCACCGCACGCAAGGCGGCGGGGCAGTAGCCGAACCGGGGACGCCCAGGGCGCCGGAAAGCGGATGCCCGCTTCCCGGCGCCCTGGGCATGTTGGGCCGGACGACGCCGGAGGCGTCACCGGTACGGGCTTCGCGCCCCGCCGGTGGCGGCGCTGCGAAGCCCCGGGGGTTATGCCTCGACGATGATGACCGTGACCACCGGCTTGCGCCGCAGCGACCGGTCGGACCAGCGCAGCAGCGCGTCGGCGATGGCCTGTTCGGCCTCCGGCCCGGTCTTCTTGCCCTTGAGCCCGGCGAGGGTCTTCTCCACGATGTCGCTGGCCTTGTCCAGTTCCTTGGCCGCGGGCCTGAACCCGACGGGGAAGAACTCGGGGTCCTCCTCGAGCTTTCCGGTGTCCGGGTTGACGATGGCCAGCACGGTGACCCCGCCGTCCTCAGCCAGGCGCAGGCGGTCCTGCAGGGACTCCTCGGTGGCGGCGCCGGGGATCATGTTCTCGACGTAGATGTATTTCGCCGGGATGCTGCCGGCCACCCGGGCCACACCGTCCTGGAGGTCGATCACGGTGCCGTCCTCGACGATCAGCGCGCGCGCCGGGTCGACGCCGGTGCGGACCGCCAGTTCGGCGTTGGCCTTCAGGTGCCGGTGTTCGCCGTGGACCGGCACCACGTTGCGCGGGCGGACCAGGTTGTAGCAGTAGACCAGTTCGCCGGCGCTGGCGTGCCCGGAGACATGGACCTTGGCGTTGCCCTTGTGCACCACGTTGGCGCCGCGCTTGGTCAGGTCGTTGATCAGCCGGTAGATGGACGACTCGTTGCCGGGCACCAGCGAGGACGCCAGCAACACGGTGTCGCCGTCGGTCAGGTCGATCTCATGGTCGCCGCCAGCCATGCGCGCCAGGGCGGCCATCGGCTCGCCCTGGGAACCGGTGCAGATGATGACGGCCTTGGTCGGCGGCATCTTGTCGATTTCCTTGAAGTCCACCAGGATGCCGCGCGGTATTTTCAGGTAGCCAAGCTCGCGCGCCGTCGTCATGTTGCGCACCATGGAACGGCCCACGAAGGCGACCTTGCGCCCGTACTTGTGCGCGGCGTCGATCACCTGCTGGATGCGGTGCACGTGGGACGCGAAGCTGGAGACAATCACCCGGCGCGGCGCCGTGCGCATCACCGTGTCGATGGCCGGCGCCAGCTCCTGCTCGGAGGCCATGAAGCCCGGGACCTCCGCGTTGGTCGAATCCGGCAGGAACAGGTCCACGCCCTCCTCGCCCAGCCGCGCGAAGCCGGCCAGGTCGGTGATCCGGCGGTCCAGCGGAAACTGGTCCATCTTGAAGTCGCCGGTGGCCAGGACCAGCCCGGCCCCGGTGCGGATGGCCACGGCCAGCCCGTCCGGAATCGAGTGGTTCACGGCCAGGAACTCCAGGTCGAAGGGCCCGAACTTCTTCCGGTCCCCCTCCTTGACGTGCACCATCTTGGCGGTGATCCGGTGTTCCTGGAGCTTGGTCTTGAGGAAGGCCAGCGTCAGCTTGGCGGAGATCACCGGGATGTCCCGGCGCTCCTTCAGCAGGTACGGCACACCGCCGATGTGGTCCTCGTGCCCGTGGGTGAGGACCAGGCCGACGACGTCGTCCAGCCGCTCGCGCAGGTAGGAGAAGTCTGGCAGGATGACGTCCACGCCCGGGTGCTGTTCCTCCGGGAACAGCACCCCGCAGTCGACGATCAGCAGCTTGCCGCCGTATTCGAACACGGTCATGTTCCGGCCGATCTCGCCGAGACCGCCAAGCGGTACGATGCGCATGGCCCCCTTGGCAAGCTGCGGCGGGCCCGCCTTCGCGGGGGCGGTCATGGCGTGGGGGTGGTGTGCAGTCCTGCTCATGCAATCCGTTCTCTGTGGTGTGCGGCGGCGGACGGCAATGCCCGGTGCCGGCTGGCCAGCGATATTGTGCTCTGAGGCCGAAACGCCCTGCGGCGGGCCGGCGGCCGGTCCCGCAGCGGAAAGCGGCGGAACGGCATACTTCCGTCTGACTTTACCACTGCACCCCCGGCGGGCCTGCCCGGGAGCGCGGATCGTAGAATTTCCGGTTGCCCGCCTCCCCCTCGATCCTGAGACTGGTGGAGTGACTTGCGGGGCCTGGAGCTGGCACCGTGGACGGCACCTGGAGGCGGGGGCGAAGTGAAGATAACGGCACCGGTGGAGGTCGGCCTGGACGAGGTCGTCGCCCGGGCTTCATCCCTGGCGGTTCCCGGTGAGCGCCGCATCCTGGGCATCGTCGGGGCGCCCGGGGCGGGCAAGTCCACCCTGGCCGGGCAGCTGGTGGCGGCCCTGGGCAGCGAGCGCGCCGTGCTCGTGCCGATGGACGGGTTCCACCTGGCCAACTCCGTGCTCGAGGAGCTGGGCCGGCGGGACCGCAAGGGTGCCATCGACACCTTCGACGACGCCGGCTTCGCCTCCCTGCTGGAACGGATCCACGCCCAGCGGCCGGACTCCGCGGAAATCATCTATGCCCCGCACTTCCGGCGCGACCTCGAGGAGCCGATCGGGTCCTCGCAGCCGATCCACGGGCGGATCCCGCTGGTCATCACCGAAGGCAACTACCTGCTCCAGGACAGCGGCGCCTGGCCGCGGGTGCGCGCCTGCCTGGACGAGGCCTGGTTCATCGCCCCCGAGGAGCCGCTGCGCCACGCGCGGCTGATCAAACGGCACGAGCACTACGGCAAGTCCCCGGAGGAGGCGCGCCGCTGGGCGCTGGGCAGCGACCAGCACAACGCGGAACTGATCGAGGCGTCCGCGGGACGGGCGGACTGGATCATCCGGCTGCGCTGAGTTCCGACCGCGGCGGTCCGGATCCGGCCGCGGAAGCGGGACGCCCCGGAACGCGGCCCCCTTCAGGGCTGCGGGGGCCGGCAGCGGACCAGCGACAGGCGGCCGTCCACGTCCAGGTCCCCGGCCGCAAACGGGACCGCCACGGTATCGCCCCGGGCCAGGGGCGAGGCCGGGGCGTTGGCCGGGGTGAGCGTGCCGGCTCCGTCAAGGACCACGAGGACGCCGAAGCCGGCGTCCAGCCGTTCGGCGGCTCCGGAAATCTTCAGCCGTTCGGCCCGGAAGTATTTCTTGCTCAGGTCCGCCAGCGTTCCGGCCCCCAGACCCTGCCGGATGACCAGCTGCCTGATCGCGTCGGCCGGCCAGCCGCGCAGGTCCGCGGCCTCCAGCGCGGTGCCGAACCCCAGCCCCAGGTGGCCCTCGGCCTCGCCGTCGACGGCAAAGCCCTTCCACTCCAGCAGGATCGACAGGTCCTCCGGTTCCTGCACCTCGGCAATGAACACCCCGGCACCGATGGCATGCGGCAGCCCGGGCGGCACGTAGACGCTGTCGCCCGGCGCGACGTCGAGCGTGTGCATGGCCTCAAGCATGGCCTCGGTGTCCTGGCCGGCCACCCAGGCGTCCAGCTCGGCGCGGTCCACGTCCCGCCGGAAGCCGAGGTGGACCGGTCCGCCGTCCAGGATGTACCAGGCCTCGGCCTTGCCGTGGCGGCGGCCCAGGTGCGCCTGCGCGAACGGCTGCCCGGGATGGAGGTGGACCGGCAGCCGCTGGCCGGCATCGAGCAGCTTGACCAAGAGCTTGGTGTCCGCACCCCAGGCGGCGACGTGGTCCGGTCCCAGCCACGCCTGCGGGTCCGCCTCGACCACGTCGATGAACCTCCGGCCGTCCGGCAGGCGGCTCAGGCCGGTTTCCGCCGCGCCGAACAGCGTCGTGGTGGAGGCGATCCAGTCTTCGGGCACCCGGTCACCGGGTGCTGCCGTGCCCCGCAGCGCGCGGATTTTTCCGCCGCCCCGATAGAAGCGGTCCGGCGGCTGGTTGCTGCCCAGGTAGACGGGGGCGGTCATGGCGTTCCTCCTGGTTCGTGACACTGCGATTGTGCCGGGTCATGCGCGGAAAGCACAGGGTTGGGCCGATTTCCTGCTCAGCCCCTCCTGCAGAGGAGGTCCGCAGGTGCTGGACGGCCTCGTCGGTCCTACCGGGCGCAGGGCCGGGACACGCCTGCGCACGCACCCAAGCGGGGGCGGCATAATCGAAGCTACGGACGCAGGGAGCGCCGCGGAATTCAACGACTTGCGCAAGGGGAGGCCGCCGGGTGCAGGAGAAGCTGTGGACCAGGAATTTCGTGCTCGCGATCGGCGCGAACCTGTTCATCTACATGGTCTTCTACCTGCTGATGACCTCCATGGCGCTGTATGCGGCCGAGCGGTTCCGGGCCGCCGACAGCGTCGCCGGCTTCGCCTCCAGCGCCTTCATCCTCGGGGCCCTGGTCTCGCGCTTCTTCGCCGGACCGCTGCTTGACGCCGCCGGCGGGCGCCGGGTCCTGCCGGCGGGCCTGGCGGTGTTCACGGCGGTGTCCCTGCTCTACATTCCGGCCGGCTCGCTGGCACTGCTGCTGGTGCTGCGCCTTATCCACGGCGTCGCCTTCGGGGTGGGCCACACCGCGGTCACCGCCGGGGTGCAGGCCCTGATCCCGGCGGCCCGGCGCGGGGAAGGCACCGGCTACTTCGCGGTGTCCACCACCGCGGCCACCGCCCTGGGGCCGCTGCTGGCGGTGCTGCTGGCGGACGGCGGCGACTATAACGGCGTGTTCCTCTTCTGCGCCGGCTGTTCGGCGGCCGCCTTCACCGTCTCCCTGTTCCTGCGCCTGCCCGAGCGCCGGCCGGCCGGGAACCCGGCCGCCGCCGGGCACGGCCCGGGCGGCAAACTGCATAGACAGCGCCGGACGCCCCGCGCGGTGCTGGCGGCGATCTTCGAGCCGGCGGTCCTGCCGATCGCCGGCGTGATCCTGGTCGGCGGCCTGGCCTATTCCGGGGTGCTCTCCTTCCTGACCTCGTATGCCCAGTCGCGCGGGAGCGCCCCGGCCGCGGCACTGTTCTTCCTCGTCTTCGCCGCGGCCGTGCTGGCCTCGCGCCTGGTCGCGGGGCGGGTCCAGGACCGCCGGGGCGACAACGTGGTGATGTACCCGGCGCTGGTGGTGTTCGCCGCCGGGCTGGGGCTGCTGGCGCCCGGGACGTCTGCCGGGACCGTCGTCGCCGCCGGCATCCTGACCGGCCTCGGCTTTGGGAGCCTGATGCCGTGCACCCTCGCCATTGCGGTCAGCCAGGTGCCGGAGCGGCGGCTGGGCACCGCCATCGCCACCTACTACCTGATGCTCGACGTCGGCACCGGCTTCGGCCCGGTGGTCCTGGGTCTGCTGGTGCCGCGGGCCGGGTTCGGCGGCATGTACGCTTCGCTGGGGGTGCTGATGCTGGCCTGCATCGGTTTGTACTACGGGGTGCACGGCAGGAAACGGCAGCCGGCAGGCCACCGCCTGGAAGTCTGACGCCACGGCCCGGGGAACCGGGCCGTGCTGCCGCAGTCAGTGGCGCCAGCGGATGACGAAGGACCGGACGAGGACGGCGGCGGCGGCTGTCCCGGCGGCCGCCCAGATGAACAGCCGCGCCCACTCCACCGCGGCGCCGGCGGCAGAACCTTCCGGATAGTGCGGCAGCAGCGCCGCCTCCACGGCCGCACCGACGGGCACGGTGAGTCCGGCCAGCAGGCCCGTCAGCCGGGGACGCCCGATCCGGCTGCCCACGGCGCCGAGGACCAGGCCCAGGACCGTGCAGGCGGCCCACCAGAACCGCAGCTCGTGCCAGAACCCGGCGAACGCTGCCTGGCGCAGGAACGCATCCATGCCGTAATACGCCGTCGTGGCCGCCGCCAGCGCCAGCACCCCGGCCACCGACCCGGCCACGCGCGTG